>JACPSI010000079.1 GCA_016193365.1 Ignavibacteriales bacterium | reverse complement strand
CTGAGATAATCCTCCAGGGGGCCAAGGTACGTTTTGATTTCACCGTGCCTGAATTCCATCACTTTGTTCACTATTGGTTTCAGAAAAGCCCTGTCGTGCGAAACGATGAGGTACGTTCCCTCGAAATGATGCAGAGCGGATTGCAGAACCTTTTTCGAACGCATGTCGAGATGGTTGGTCGGCTCATCCATAATCAGGAAATTCGCCGGCTGCAAAAGCATCCTGGCGAGCGCGACCCTGCTCTTTTCTCCGCCGGAAAGCATCGATATTTCTTTGAATACATCGTCCCCGTGAAAAAGAAACGACCCGAGGATTGCGCGCAACCTCTTTCGGACTTCCCCGGCGGCCACTTCGTCGAGAACCTCAATAACTTCTCTCGATGCATCGAGTTCTTCTGCCTGATCCTGGGCAAAATACGAATGTGTCACGTTGTGGCCGAGAACGCGTTCTCCCGCATCGAAGGGCTCAACGCCCGCGATGATCCGCGAAAATGTCGATTTACCTGCTCCGTTGACTCCCACGACAGCAATCCTGTCTCCGCGTTCAATCTTGTAATGAACATCCGAAAAAACCTTGTTCTCACCGTAACTTTTCGAGATACTTTTTAATTCGAGCACAACGCGTCCGCTTGCAACGGGCGGTGGAAACCGGAAATGGATCTGTTCCTCTTCGTTATCGACTTCGATTATCTCAACTTTATCCAGTTGTTTGATCCTGCTTTGGACCTGACGGGCTTTCGAGGCCTTGTAGCGAAATCGGTCGATGAATTCCTGCGTATGTTTAAGCTGTTTCTGCTGGTTCTTCTGGGCGTTCAGCAAAAGCGTTTTCCGCACTTCCTTTTCTTTTTCATAGAACGAATAATTGCCGGAGAACTCCTGCAGCTCACCACGTGAAAGGGCGAAGGTCCGTCGGCAGAGGTTATCGAGGAACGCCCGGTCATGCGACACGAGAATAACGGCGCCGTTATACTCACGCAAGTAATTTTCCAGCCACTGGAGCGTGTCGAGGTCGAGGTGATTCGTGGGCTCGTCCAGAAGCAGAAGAGAAGGCTCCTGGAGCAGAAGCTTTGCGAGAGCAATCCGCATCTGCCAACCTCCGCTGAATTCTTCCGTTTGTCGTTGAAAATCATTGACCAGGAACCCCAGGCCCATGAGTATGCGCTCAATCTTTGCCTTCATGCGGTAAACGTCGAGGTCTTCGAGTTTGTGTTGCAACTCGCCCATGATCTCGATGATTTCCCCGTACGAGGGATCCGACGGGTTAAGAGTATTGAGAGATTCGTGAATCTCGTCCAGGTCGCTCTGGATTTTCAGTGCTTGTTCAAAGGCAGTTTCGGCCTCACGATAAAGCGTTCTGCCTTTGGTCGAAATTCCGTCCTGAGGGAGGTACCCCGCTGTGACAACTTTTGCTTTCTCAATCCTTCCGTTGTCTGCCTGTTGAAGCCCCGCCATGATCTTGAGCAGTGTCGTTTTCCCGCTCCCGTTGGAGCCGACGAGGCCAATGCGGTCGTGAGGGCCAATCAGACACGAGACGTCATCGAACAACGCGCGTTCGCCGTAATGCAGGGTGATATGTTCCAAGGAGAGCATTTATGTTGAAGCGATTGACATATTTCCTTTTCTTAACCCTTATCCCGAAACAGATTCGGGCGTCAAGTGTCATCAAGATAACGAAAATGAAGATGAAGAGACATCTCGCCCGCTGCTTGAAATTCGTTTTTTCCTTTTCCGCAATCGCAAGAATTACGTGATTGAAGATTCTATGAAGTTTGACGCGGTGATCATCGGTGCAGGGGCGGCAGGTTTGATGTGCGCCATCGAGGCTGGAAAACGCAGCCGAAGAGTTCTCGTCATTGAGCGGAACTCCGTTGTTGGCGAGAAAATCCGGATTTCAGGCGGGGGTCGCTGCAATTTCACCAACCGCAACGCGGACCATTCCAACTATATTTCAGCCAACCCGCATTTCTGCAAGTCTGCCATGGCGCGGTTCACAACGAACGATTTCATTTCGCTCGTCGAAAAACACGGCATCCCCTTTCATGAAAAAAAACTTGGACAGCTCTTTTGCGACGGCCGTTCGCAACAGATTATCGAGATGCTTCTGAAAGAGTGTTTCGACGCAGGCGTCGAAATAAAAACGGGATGTGAGACAAAAGAATTGAACAAAGACGACCTGTTTTCGATTTCCACCACTCAAGGGACGTTCCAATCACACTCCCTTGCCATCGCGACAGGAGGGCTTTCAATTCCACAAATGGGTGCGACAAACTTCGGCTATCGGATCGCTAAACAATTCGGCTTGAGGGTGGGCCCCCTTCGGCCCGGGTTGGTGCCTGTTCAAGTTCAAACAGAGGATTTCGCGCCTTTTAGAGAATTGTCTGGAGTTTCTTTGGATGCCCTAGTGTCGTGCAAGGGTGTGAGCTTTCGTGAAAACATCTTGTTTACCCATCGTGGACTCAGCGGCCCGGCGATACTTCAGATTTCCTCTTTCTGGCACGAGGGAGAATCGATTTCCATCGACCTTCTTCCCGATGTGAACACGCACAACCTTTTTCGCGACCCCGGAAACATCGCAAAAGAAATCAATGTTCTCCTGAACCAGTTTCTTCCAAAGCGATTTGTCGAAACATGGCTCCGCCTCCGGGGCGGGTCGCATCCGGTCAATCGGCACTCAAGTGGAGAACTCGACGACCTCGCGAAGTCCCTTCATGGCTGGACGATCACACCGACAGGCAGCGAAGGATTTGGCAAGGCCGAGGTGACCGTTGGGGGTGTGGATACGGACGAGCTTTCGTCAAAAACGATGGAGTCGAAAAACATTCCAGGACTTTTCTTCATTGGCGAGGTCGTCGATGTGACCGGCTGGCTGGGAGGTTATAATTTTCAGTGGGCGTGGGCGTCCGGATGGGTCGCAGGACAATTCATTTAGGCTGCTGATTTCGTGCAAACGCGACGCCGAAGAGATTTAAAGTTGAACTCCCGTCCAAGTTTGTTTACTTTCTCAGGATGAAACACCGCTTCGCGCTTCTCACGATTCTTTTTTGCCCCCGAGTGATTCTTTCTCAGCCGATCGAACGCGAGGATACAACAAAAACATATGTCGGCAAGGAGGTTGTCATCACGTCTTCTCGCAGCAGCGGAGAAGTTCTTGACCTTCCGCTTGCTGTCGGAGTCGTCAACATCAAAGATATTCTCGGCGGACGAAAGCTTGGTTTGGACGAGGCACTCTCGCTTGTCCCTGGCGTTTTTGCACAGAGTAGATCCGGCGGTCAGGATATTCGCCTCACCATACGCGGCTTTGGCGCACGCGGAAACGGGGACAGGTCGAATGCGGGCACTGTGCGAGGCATTAAGATTCTCCTTGACGGCATTCCGGAAACAGAGCCGGACGGACGAACGCCCCTAGACCTTATTGATTTGAACGCGACGGAACGAATAGAGGTCGTGCGCAGCAATGCTTCAACGCTTTTCGGAAACGCTTCAGGCGGCGTGATCAACTTGAGAACAGGCTCCGGCACACGGGAGACATTTGCCGAAACACACAACATGTTTGGAGATTTCGGGTTTCGTAAAAGCAATGTTTCCGTCGGAGGGGAATTTGGCACAAACCACTTTTTCCTTTCCGGCTCCAACACTTTTTTTGAAGGCTGGAGACAGAATTCTTCCAGCCGGTCGACACAGCTGCACTCGGTCGTCGACTCCCGCCTCGGAGAGAAAACAAACCTGCGACTCTTCGCCAGCGGTGCATCGAATATCTTTTTTATACCTGGCGCGTTAACGCTCTCGGAGTTTGAGAGTACTCCCTCTTCTGCAAATCAAACGTACTTCGCGAGAAAAGAACGCAGGAAGAATAGAACCGGCCGTCTTGCGTTCGACCTGTTTACTTCGTTTGGCGGACACCATTCCGTCGATGTGTTGGCGTACATCACGCCCAAAGTGCAAACGCGGTCGGAACGGGGAACATTCAGGGATTTCAATCGATATCATCTTGGTGGTGGCGTTGTGTACAGTTGGACCGGAGATCAGAATTCTTTCCTTAAGAAGCTTTTAATCGGCGTTGACGAAGCATATCAAGACGGGACAAACTTGTTTTACAATCTCGTCAACGGTGAGCGCGGAGATTCTCTCAGGACAAACAAGCGTGAGGCGGCTGAAACTTTCGGCGTTTTTTTTCAGTCAGAATTGCGTCTCATGGACCAATTCAACCTCGCTCTCGGCGCTCGCTATGATGATCAGCGTTATATTGTAGAGGAATATGCCGCCGGCGTGAACAGATTGAACGTCCCTGAACGCCTGTCTCTCGACCACATCACGCCAAAAATCAGCGCACTGTATCGATATGATACAAACCATTCGCTTTATGCGAGCATCAGTGGTGGTTTGGAAGCTCCCGCGTTTAACGAGATTGACCCTCCGCCATCGTTTGCCGGACTCAAACTCAACCCGTTTCTTGCCCCTATGACATCGACCACCTATGAGGCCGGCTTCAAGGGTGTTGAGGTATTCGACGACGAGTCCCTCGTTGAATCTTGGTCTTATTCACTTGCGGCTTACCGAATCGACATTCGAAACGAAATAGTTCCCTACAACGGCGGGGCGTACTATTTCTCGGCCGGGCAATCCCGCCGCCACGGCCTTGAACTAGCCGCTCAAGCGTTCCTTTTCTCTGGACTCTCGATCACATCCTCCATAACGTACCTTGATGCAGAATACGTCTCATATCTCAGCGATTCCATCGATTACAAAGGCAACAATGTACCCGGGATATCAAATCTGCTTTTTAATTCACGCGTACGGTTTGTTTCGTCAGTCGGCCTGACGATAGAACTCGGCATTGAACATTGGGGGGAATATTTCGCCGATGATGCGAACCTCCTGAGAATTCCTTCTGCGACAACATTGAACTCAAGCGTCGGTTATTCCTTCCTTTTGGGCCCGTTGACGGGGTCGTTGATGGCAGGCGTGCATAATCTCCTGGATCTCAAGTATGCGTCTTCTGCTTTCATCAATCCCGTTGAAGGCTCTTACCTTGAGCCGGGGCTTCCAAGAAACATCTTCGCCGGATTCAACGTAAAGTCGGTGCTGTGAGTTAACATCATTGTAGCTCGTCGTTTTTTTTTGTACTTTTGAAGCCCTGTGACAACATCGACATGCTCGTTGTCGGAGGAAGCAGTGCACATTCGCCGATTTAGAGCCTCCGTTCGCCGAAAAAACCAGAACTTTTTCCCGGATCCGCTGTATCTTGTGTCTAGCCTCTGGTAACGTGGGTTGATTGAAAACAGGCAATAATATTAGGCTGAATTCGTCTCTCCTTGAATATGATGGAAACAAAAAACGTAGACCTCTCAGCGTTGCGAATTAACCGGGCTGAGGAAACCGGGCCACCTTCTTCAAGGCTTAACCTCCGCACGATTGCCATCACAGTTGGTGTTCTTGTGGTCATGGCGCTCGTTGGTATGATTGGATGGAATAGGCTATTCAGTCCCGCCGTTGAGGTCCGTCTCGCGACCGTGTCTCTGACGTCGCCTTCTCAATCAAACGCAATTCTTACAGCGAGTGGTTACGTCGTTGCCCAGCGCAAAGCCGCCGTTGCTTCCAAAACAACGGGCCGAATGGTATACCTGGGCGTCGTCGAAGGCGATCGCGTAGTGAAGGATCAGGTCCTTGCCAGGCTGGAAGACTCTGATATCAGGGCGCAGCTCGACCAGGCGCGTGCAAACCTGAGGCTTAACCAGGCCGACTTGAAGGATGCCGAACAGTCGCTCTCTCGCCAGAAGGAACTGCTTGGTCGAGGGCTTACGTCGCAAGCCGAGTATGATGCCGCAGAGGCGCGATATAACCGTGTTCTTGCAAGCATCGAGGTTGCCAAGGCCGCCATCGTCTCGGCGGAGGTTGCGCTGGAGTATACGCTGGTGCGTGCTCCGTTTGACGGCACCGTGCTCACCAAAAACGCCGATGTCGGCGAAATTGTGTCTCCACTTGGAGCCAGTAGCACTTCACGCGCCGCCGTCGTTACAATTGCAGATATGACATCCCTTGAAGTCGAGGCTGACGTTTCAGAATCCAATATCGAGCGGATCAAGCCAAATCAACCTTGCGAAATCACTCTGGACGCTTACCCGGAACAGCGCTACGAGGGCTTTGTGACAAAAATTGTCCCGACGGCCGATAGAGCCAAAGCAACGGTTCTTGTGAAAGTCGGCTTTAACTCTTATGATAGCCGTGTTTTGCCCGAGATGAGCGCTAAGGTTCTGTTTCTTACAAAACCCTCGGACGTTGCAACACAAAACGTGAGGCCGTTTTTGACCGTGCCGTCAGCCGCCGTTGTCGACCGCGATGGACGAAAAGTCGTTTTCCTCGTTCGGGAAAACCTCGCAACAGAGATTGTCGTGTCAACCGGAAGACAGGTGGGCTCGTTGGTTGAAATCACGAGCGGGTTGAACGCAGGCGACAAAGTCATCGACAAGGTAACTCATGAAATCAATCCAGGCGTCTTTTGACATTCCCGTTCTCAACAATATTTCACTTTCTGTGAGTGAGGGGGATTTCCTGGGCTTGATGGGCCCTTCGGGCTCCGGGAAGACAACTCTCTTGAACCTGATAGCTGGCATTGACCGGCCGTCGAACGGAAAGGTCGTTGTGGGAGGGACGGACATTGGTGCTCTGAGCGAGACCGCCCTGGCAAAATGGCGCGCTACACACATCGGTTTTATCTTTCAGTTCTACAACCTCATTCCGGTGCTCACGGCTTATGAGAACGTGGAGCTCCCGTTGTTGTTAACGAGCCTTTCGAAAGCCGAGCGGAAAAAACACGTCGAGTTCGCTTTGCAGGTTGTTGGGCTTGCCGACCGCATGTACCATTACCCCAAACAACTCTCAGGCGGGCAGGAGCAACGGGTGGCAATCGCACGAGCCGTCGCCACCGACCCGACCCTTCTCGTCGCCGACGAGCCCACGGGGGACCTGGACAAACAATCCGCCGAGGAAATCCTCACGCTGCTCGAGCGCCTGAACAAGGAATTCAAAAAGACGATCGTTATGGTTACCCACGATCCCCGCGCGGCCGAAAAAGCGCACACCGTGAGACATCTGGATAAGGGCGAGCTTAAGTAGGAGCTTCTATGAGAATTCTCAAATTGATGTTCAAAAACACTCTCCGTCACAAGCTGAGGACGTCTCTCACAATCCTGGGGATTGCTATTGCTGTCATGGCGTTTGGATTTCTCAGGACCGTGGTCACGGCGTGGTACGCGGGTGTTGAAGCGTCCGCAGCGAATCGGCTGATCACGAGAAACGCTGTCTCGTTCATTTTTCCGCTTCCGCTTGCTTATCGCGACAAAATTGCGCGGATACCGGGGGTTGAAACGGTGAGCTACATGAACTGGTTTCAGGGCGTGTATATCGACAAAAATCAGTTTTTTGCCAGAATGGCCGCAGACGCTGAAACGGCTCTTGAGGTCTATCCTGAGTTTATTGTTCCTCCGGACCAACTGGAGGCTTTCAAACGCGAGAGAAACGCTTGTATTGTTGGAGCCGACCTCGCAAAACAATACAATTTCAAGATTGGCGACGTTATCCCCATCGAGGGGGACATTTATCCCGGCAGATGGGAATTTGTCGTCCGTGCGATTTACCAACCGCGGGATGGGAAAGTAGACGGAACGCAAATGTGGTTTCATTGGACTTACCTCGATGAACGAATGAAACAGGAAATGCCCGGACGCGCCGGCGAGGTGGGCTGGTACATCATCCGGATCCATAATCCGGCAGACGCAGCAAGAATCTCGGAACAAGTTGACGAATTGTTCAAAAACTCACGAGCCGAGACCAAGACCGAGACCGAAGCCGCCTTTCAGCAGGGATTTATTGCAGGAACCAACCTCATTATTGTGCTTCTGAACTTCATGTCGTTTGTCATCATTGGGATTATTATGCTGGTCCTCGGCAATACGATGATCATGTCGGCCAGGGAACGAACAAAGGAATACGCAGTTCTCAAAACCATTGGCTTTTCGGGGGGCCATTTGACAAAACTCATTGCGGGAGAGTCGTTGATAATTTCCATCTTCGGCGGAGGCCTCGGGCTGGCTCTGACATATCCAATCGTCGGCATGTTTTCCCTGTTCGTTCCGAAATCGTGGTTTCCTATTTTCTACATTGAGCCTTCAACGATTGTCCTCGCGGGGACAGCCGCCCTCCTTGTTGGCTTTATCGCAGCGCTGTTTCCCATCCAGCGAGCTGTCCGAACATCGATTGTTGACGGCCTTCGTTTCATAGGCTGACAATTTCATGTAGAGGCTAAGAATGAAAATTCCCCTGAAATACACCATACGAAACTTCAGAACTCGTCGACTGACGACTGCCATTACAGTCATTGGTATCGCTCTGGTCGTGTTCGTCTTTACCGCCGTCTTGATGCTTGCAGCCGGGGTTCGCAAAACACTCGTCGCGACAGGATCGACCGAAAACATTATCGTCGCCCGCAAAGCAGCCCAGGGAGAAATCTCGAGCATCATTTTGAACGACACGTATAACATCATCCTTTCATTGCCCCAGGTCGCAAAGGGTTCAGACCAGCGGCCCATCGCTTCCGGCGATGTTGTTGTCATTATTAACCTCCCTAAAATTGGCGTGGACGGAGGAATAAGCAATGTGACAGTGCGCGGCGTGTCGCCCGCAGCGTTTACGCTTCGGCCGCAAGTAAAGATCGTTGAGGGGAGAATGTTCAACTGGGGGGCGAGAGAAGTGGTTGTCGGGAGCTCCATTGCAAAAAGGTTTGAAGGAGTTCAGATTGGCGGGACGGTTAAATTCGGCGGAGACGCGTGGACGGTAGTTGGACGGACAGAAGCGGGCGGCACAGCGTTTGATTCAGAAATCTGGGGGGACGTCAGTCAGCTCCAGGATGCTTTCAGTCGACGGGGTGCCTTTTCAACAATCACGTTTAGAATGACCAATCCCGACTGGGTTGACGCCATCAAAAAGGCCTTTGAAGAAGATAACCGTCTTCAACAATTCGAGCCGAAAACAGAACAGGCATATTTTGAAGAACAGTCTGAGTTTATGGCAATCTTCATTTCTGTTTTGGGTATTTTCATTACCGTGTTCTTCAGCGTCGGCGCAATTATAGGAGCTATGATCACCATGTATGCGGCCGTGGCCAACCGAACCGTGGAAATCGGCACGCTGCGCGCCCTTGGGTTTCGTCGCCGCAGCGTCCTCGCGGCTTTCATGACAGAGTCGATGTTGATCTCGCTCATCGGCGCGACCATCGGCCTGTTCATCGCCTCGTGGCTGCAGCTTCTTACAGTCTCGACGTTGAATTTTGGGTCTTTCTCGGAACTAGAATTCTCCTTCACACTTACGTTTGATATTATCCTTTCCGCTTTCATTTTTTCCACTCTCATGGGAATTACAGGCGGCTTTCTTCCCGCAGTTCGAGCCGCTCGCCTCAACATTGTGAACGCTCTTAGATCTGCATAGTATCACAGGACCTTCCGAAAGTTCTTCCGTTCTTAGGAGACCTTCGGAAGGTTCACATGCTCACAAAAGTTGCAATTCCTGCGTCATTTTTTGTTAATTCTGGTAAAATTACCGCTGTAACAGTATTTTGACTTGCATTTTTCCCGCTAAAACAGTAATATATTGCCATGAGCGCCGCTATCGAACTTGGCGAAATCGTTCGCTTTCATCGTAAGAAACTTGGCCTCACACAGATAGAGCTTGCACTCGAGGCAGGCGTTGGCAAAACCGTCGTGTTCGATATTGAGAGGGGAAAAGAAACTGTGCAGGTCGACACGCTGAGCAAAGTCCTCACAACGCTCAAGATCCGTGTGAAACTCGAAAGTTCCTTAATGCAGGAATATGCGCTGTCACGCATGGAAGATTTCCGTAAAACCTGAATTTGTTGAATCCATCGCTTCCTTGCGCTATCTTTTGACCGTAGGACTTCCGAAGCCCAACCTTGCCTGGTCAGGGACTTCGGAATTACCATCTAACACCTTCGCACCCCAATGTTTATCATCAAGCTTCTCAGCGATTTCCTGAAAATCCTCCGAGCCGGTCAGGCCCCCGGACAGGTTGCAGGAGGTTTTGCGCTCGGTTCGATCGTGGGTCTTTCTCCAACGCTGACATTGCAAGGACTCGCAATCTGGCTGATCATTCTCATCCTGGATGTAAACCTGTCGGCGGCGATTCTTGCGTTCACCTTCTTCAGCCTCGTTGCCTACGTCTTCGACCCGATCTTTCATTCTCTCGGTTATTTACTTCTCGTGGATGTCGAAGCTCTCAAGGGTTTGTGGACCACTTTATACAACGCCCCCATTGCTCCGCTGACGCGTTTTAACAACACCGTTGTCCTGGGAAGCCTCTCGGTGGCTCTTTTATTTTTCTTTCCACTTTACTGGGGGATCAAGAAACTTTACATCGCTTACCGCGACCACCTGCACACTAAGATTGAACAATGGAAGATTTATAAGATCGTCAGTAAAAGTGTTATCGTGCAATGGTATCTTAAAATTCGCGATTGGGGGATTGTGGCGTGAGAACGAAATTTGTTCTGTTCATTCTGTTCCCTGCTTTGTTTCTTTTTCTTCTCGTCTACTTGTTTGCCGACCAATGGATCGAATCCGGGCTTGAGTATTCCGGCGAGAAAGTTGTTGGAGCAAAAGTCGAGATTGACGGACTGAGTGTAACACTCTCGCCCGTAGGCGTCGAGTTTGCCCGATTGCAGGTTGCCAATCCGCAGGATGGGTGGAAGAACATCTTCGAAACGGGCAAGGTAAAATTTGCGCTCGACTTCGGACAGCTCCTGCGAAGCAAGTTTATCATCGAGACGATGGAGGTCAATGACCTCATCCTTGGCACGAAACGCGACACTGATGGTACCCTCGAAGGAAAAAAACAGGAACAAACCGAACAGCCTGCCATTGCCTCCGCTTCATCAGACACATCTGCTACGGCGCCAGCTTCCTTCGCTCAGCAAGCCGCTCCTGTCCTTCAGGCCAAAGAAGAAAAGAAGACGCCCGTTTTTGATATCGAGCGAATTCAGAGGGAGCTGAAGGTCGACAGCATTCTCAACGTCCAGAACCTCCGCACTGTCCAATACTATGATTCTGTAAAGCAGGAAGTTCAGAGAGCGAGCGAACAATGGGAAACAACGTTGGCGGAGATCGACAAGGCCAAGCCGAAACTCGCAGAGGTGGAAACAAATATCAAGGCGGTTAATGTCGCTGAGATCAAGAATCTTGAGAGTGCAAAATCGGCTCTGGAAAACGTCAAACGTGCTTATGAAAGTGCCAACGAGGTGAGTAAGTCGTTTACCGAGCGAAAAGCCGCCCTCACGGACCAGGTAAACCGATTCTCCAGCGCCTATGCTGAGGGAGAACGTTTGACCAAAGAAGATTTCAATGCCGTTATTGGTCTGGCCCGGCTTCCCGACGTTTCCATGCGGGGATTGGCAGAGCTGATTCTCGGCCAGGAAATGATGCAAAATGTCGGCAAATATTTGTATTGGGTGGATTTTGCAAGGAATAACATCCCTTCGGGCCTGGGTAATCCAGAGAAGGAAGAGCCCAACCGGAGGCTTGAAGGCCAAAACATTCACTTCCCCGTCGAGCGCTCTTACCCAAAACTGTGGATCAAGAAAATCCTCGTCTCGGGAGGAACCGACAAAGCGCAAAATCCTGAATATTTCTACTTGAAGGGCGAGGTCCTCGACATCTCGAATAACCAGAGAATTACCGGACAGCCTCTCACCGCCCTCCTGTCGGGAACCAAGGGCGGCACAACATCGCTGAGTTTTGCAGGAAGGTTCGACCGCCGCACGGATCTACCTGTGGATGATTATCAAGTCAAGCTCGCTGGCCTGAACGTCGGCGAGATGAAGATTGGGCGCTCGGATTTCCTGCCCTCAAAGATCACACGAGCCGTAGCCGGTGCCGACGTCGTTGTCAAGGTTCCTGGAAACAGGTTTGAGTCCACTTCCGGGATTGCCTTCGAGAATTTAACAATGGTATTTGATTCCGCCCCGAAGAACACGGTCGAACGCATTGTTAAGGACGTGCTTTCCGCGATCAGAGGCTTCAATGTTCGGCTGCGGCTTTGGAATAGTGGCGGAAAATTCGATATGGCTTTTGCTACAGACCTCGACGATCAGATTTCGTCCCGAACAAGAAAGGTCATTGGAGACGAGGTTGCCAGGATGCAAAACGAAATCCGCTCAAAAGTAAACGAAAAGATAGCTGGAAAGCGGAAAGAATTCGAAACGCTCTTCAACCAGAAAAAGGAAGAGGTCACTGGAAAGCTCAAAGCCTATGAGTCACAAGTCAACGAGAAAGTTGCGATGGTCGAGGGAAAGAAGAAGGAGGTCGAAAAGAAGATCGATGAGGAAACGAAGAAACAGGCGGAGGGAGTGAAGAAGAAGGCAGAGGAAAAGATTAAAGGGTTGTTTAAGAAAAACTGATCACTTGTCATTGCGAGGAGCGTTTCTTAGCGACGAAGCAATCCTACCTCCGTTAAGGGTAAGATAGCTTCGCGAAAAGCGCTCGCAATGACAAGGACATTTCTTTACCGCTTTCGCTTCCCATTCTCGCCGGATTTTTCCTGATTTCCACCCTCTTCGCCAAGTTGCTTCTCTTCTTCCTCTTCGGCCACAACAGCTGCCACGTCCGCAACCGAATCACCTTCTTGTAATCTTATAAGCCGCACACCTTGCGTGTTGCGTCCCGCTACTCGTATATCCGTCGCGTGCTGACGAATAATCATGCCGCCTGTGGTGACGACGACGACATCGTCAGTATCCACGACCTCTTTGATTGCCACCATGAGTCCGTTCTTATCAGAGGTTTTCACCGTGATAATGCCTTTCCCTCCACGATGGCTTACGCGGTAGTCTTCCGTCTCGCTCCGCTTTCCATAGCCCTTGTCTGTGGCCACAAGGATCGTTGTGCCTTTGCGCTTTAACGTAACGAGTCCGACGACTTTGTCTTTCTTTGCCAATCGGATTCCCCGCACACCTGAAGCTCCCCGACCCATCGCACGCGCTTCTTTCTCGTGGAACCTGATAGCCATTCCCTCGTGCGTGCCGATAACAATGTCGCACGTGCCGTCGGTGAGCTTGACGTCTTTGAGGATGTCGTTCTTTTTCAGGCCCATCGCGACAATGCCACTCTTGCGCGGGTTGCTGAAATCTGAGAGCACCACCTTCTTGATCATCCCCTGCTGCGTCACCATGAGTACCCAATGCTTGTCGTCAAATTCTTTAACTCCGATGAAAGCGGAAATGTTCTCTTCGGGTGCCTTGGATATAAGGTTGTTGATCGACTTCCCTTTCGCCATGCGTCCCGCTTCTGGAATCTCGTGTACCTTCAGCCAGTAGCAGCGGCCTTTGTCCGTGAAAATCAAAATATAGTCGTGCGTGCTTGCGACAAACAGATGCTCCAGGAAATCGTCTTCCCGCGCCGCCGCTCCGGTCACTCCTCTGCCGCCTCTCGACTGCCGCCTTGGCTGATCGTTATGACGACTTCCTCTTCGGCAATCATGTCCTCTACGCTGAACTCCTCCGCCTTGTACACGATTTCCGTCCTGCGCGGGTCGCCGTATTTCTTCTTGAGCTCGAGCAGCTCTTCCTTGATGATATCGAGCTGGTGCTGTTTGCTTGCGAGAATGCTTTTGAATTTCTCAATCAGCTTGATGGTTTCTTTGTACTCGTCTTCGACTTTCTTTCGCTCAAGTCCCGTCAGTCTCTGCAAGCGCATATCGAGTATTGCTCTCGCCTGGATCTCCGACAGCTTGAACTTCTTCATCAGGCCTTCCCGCGCCTCCTCCACATCCTTCGATGCCTTGATCAGCTTGATCACGGCGTCGATGTCCTTGAGAGCAATAAGATAGCCTTCGAGGATGTGCGCCCGTTTCTCGGCCTCGTCGAGGTCGAACTTCGTACGCTTGACGACGACATCGTTGCGATGGTCGATGAAGTGGCGGATCATGTCCCGCAGCGTGAGCACCTGCGGACGTCCATCCACGAGCGACAGCATAATCACGCCAAAGGTCGTCTGCATTTGCGTGTGCTTGTACAGATTATTCAGGACAACTTCGGCGTTGCCGTCACGTTTGAGGTCGATGACAATGCGCATCCCATCCCGGTCGGATTCATCCCTGATGTCGGAGATATCTTCAAGCTTCTTATCGTTGACGAGTTCGGCGATTGTTTCGATGAGTCCGGATTTATTGACCTGATAAGGAATCTCCGAAACGATGATGCGCTGGCGCTCGCCTTTGGTCGTTTGGATGTTTGCCTTCGCGCGCACAAGGATGCGTCCGCGCCCTTTCGTGTAGGCGTCCTTGACGCCTTCGTAGCCATAGATAATCCCGCCCGTCGGGAAATCGGGGGCGGTGATGTGCTTCATGAGCTTCTCGTTGGTCATGTTCGTGTCGCCGATATAAGCAATGCAGCCGTCGATGACTTCACTCAGGTTGTGAGGCGGGATGTTCGTCGCCATGCCCACGGCGATGCCCGAGCTGCCGTTGCAGAGAAGGTTGGGAAACCTTCCCGGCAAAACCGTCGGCTCTTCACGCGTGCCGTCGTAGTTCGGGATGAAGCGGACAGTGTTCTTTTGCAGATCTGCCAGCATTTCCATCGCAAGCGGCATTAGACGGGCTTCCGTATAACGCATTGCCGCCGCGTCGTCGCCGTCGATGGAACCGAAGTTGCCCTGGCCTTCCACGAGCATGTAGAGCATGTTGAAATCCTGCGCCATGCGCACGAGACTCGGATACACGATCTGCTCGCCGTGCGGGTGGTAGTTGCCCGAAGTGTCGCCTGCGATTTTTGCGCATTTTCTAAAACCGCGACCCGGAGCGAGGCCAAGGTCATTCATCGCCACCATGATGCGCCGGTTTGACGGCTTTAGGCCATCGCGCACATCAGGAAGAGCTCGCGCGGTGATGACCGACATCGAATAATCGATGTACGATCCTTTCATTTCTTCTTCTATGTCGACCGGGACAACCTTTTCGTTCAACTGAGCCATTTGTTTTCTTCTCTTTTACTGTTCACGCTTCACTTTTCACTGGTTCTAAACATCCAAGTTCCTCACATACTTCGCATTCTTCTCGATAAACTCCCGTCTCGGCTCCACCTCGTCTCCCATGAGGATTGAGAATGTCCTGTCCGCATCTGCGGCGTTTTCGATCGTCACCTGCAAAACCGTTCGCGTCTCGGGGTTCATCGTCGTCGCCCAGAGCTGGTCCGGGTTCATCTCGCCCAATCCCTTGAACCGCGAAATAACGAAACCGCTGGTGTCGACAATTTCCCCCTCTTCATTCACGCCGGGGGTGGGGGTTTCTTTTTCCTCCTCCTTGCCGCGTTTCTTCTCGCTTTTCAACCGCTTGATAATCTCGTCGCGTTCTTCCTCATCAAATGCATAGAATTCCTGTTTTCCTTTCTTCTCTTTGTACAGGGGGGGCTGGGCAATGTACACATGGCCGAGCTCGATGAGCGCCCTCATGTACCGGAAG
>JACPSI010000082.1 GCA_016193365.1 Ignavibacteriales bacterium | reverse complement strand
GTGCCGGGAAACTACACGGTAAAACTCAAGGCGGGGAAAACAGAGGTTTCGCAAACGGTCGAAGTCTTGCCCGACCCCCGTATTCCCTTTTCTGCCGAGGGGCGAAAGCAAAAACATGATTTGGTACTGAGAGTCGGCCAGAGAATCGAGGTTGTATCGGAAGCGTATCAGCGCATTGAAAAGGCTACGCGCTCATTCGATGTCGTCATGAATCACATTCGGGACCGTAAGGACGATGCCGCCAGGGAACTGCGCACGCTGGGCGGCAACCTGAAAAAATCGCTCAGCCGCGTCTCTGATTTGTTCATTGAACCTCTTGGGCGGCAGGGGATTTTCCGCAATGACGACCGCGTGATTGCGCGATTGAATTATGTCCTGCGTTCTTTGAATTCCACCTATGACGCACCCACAGAGGCGCAGCACAATTATGTTCGGCAGGCTGAGGCTGCTCTCGAATCTGCTTTGAAGGAGTTCAACGCTGTGTTTACGACAGAGGTTGCTTCCTTCAGACAAAAAGTCCAAGCGGCAAATATCTCGATGGTCCCGGAGGGCGAGGCGCTGGATATCAATTGGAAGAGGAAGCAAAGTGAATGAGACGAATATTGAAGAACACACCTACAGGTGATGGATGATGTGGAAGAAGATCGCGACGCTCCACGTATTCTTGATCTACTCATCAGTTTTTGCGCAAGATGGAGTTAGGATCGATCGCGCACCAGATTGGGTAAGTGAGGTTACTATTCCTTTGATGGAAAGTGATGTTCCGCAAGATTCAAGCGGAGGAACACAATTGTTACTGATCGATGAGCAATACGATGTCGCAACGCATTCTTCATTTGAACATTATACACGCAAAATTCTTAATGCTGCAGGCCTCCAAGAAGAATCAAAGCTCAGCTGGACTTTTGATCCCACTTACCAACAACTGAAAGTTCACTGGGTCTACTTACATCGAGGTAAACAGAGGATAGACTTGCTTAAAGGACAAGATATTAGATTATTGCAAAGGGAAAGAAATTTGGAGTATAACCTTTACGATGGTAGACTTACGGCCATGCTTCTCTTGCAAGACGTCCGGGTTGGAGATGTCCTTGAATACGCCTATACGTATATCGGACAAAACCCAATTTTTCATGATCGTTTCCTTGGTTCCTTTCAAATCCAATACGCGTATCCAGTAAGAAAAACCCATTTTCGAATCGTTGTTCCAAGAGGAAAGACAGTTTTCATAGCATACCATGGAAAAAAGAAGATCCCTCGAGAGCGCCAACATCCTAATTCCACAGAGTTCATATGGGAAGAGGAAAATGTGGCGCCACTATATCCAGAAACAGATACGCCTGATTGGTACGATATTCTTCCATGGATCCAACTCAGCGAATACGAAAGTTGGGGCGATGTAGCAAAATGGGGTTCTGCCTTATTTTCTCTTCCCAAAAGGAAAACTGAGTTGCTCAACAAAACGGTTTCCCTCTTGAAGAGTCAAAGCAGATCTAAAGAAGAATATATTCAAGCGGCGCTAAAATTTCTTCAAGATGATATCCGCTATTTTGGTTTTGAAATGGGTGCCAACTCACACAGACCTTTTCCACCTTCAATTATCTTAAAGCAACGCTTTGGCGATTGCAAAGATAAGACACTTTTGTTTTGCGCCATTCTAGAGGCTGGTGATATTTCAGCCAAACCTGTACTCGTGAACAGTCAGCGAGGTGATAAGCTTGCAGATTTTCATCCTTCGCCTCTGGCATTTAATCATGTCGTAACACGCTTTGAGTTTTCTGGCCGTCCTTATTTTGTGGACCCAACCCTCAGTCATCAACGGGGCACTTTCACACTCCTTTGTTTTCCCTACGAAGCCAGCGGCTTGGTTTTAGACACAACTGCAAACCATCTTATAGATATTGGCAACACCTGTGTCACATTCAGTCGAATTGAAATTGAAGAACACTTTAAAGTTCCATCTTTCCAAGGCCCCACGGAGTTAACATGTGTGACAAAGTACTTTGGACATAGCGCCAACAATCTTCGAGCATATTATGCCGGATGGACTTCTCGGCAACTTGAAGAAACTGGACGAGAATACTACTCGAAAGAATATCTCAACGTGAAAACAAAAAGGGCATTGAAAATTGAGGAGGATGACGAGTCTGCAAACGTTTTGACCATGAGCGAAGAATACGTTATCGATTCGCTTTGGGAATGGTCAAAGGAGAGAAACCGTTTTCAGGCATCATTCTATGCGACGGCCATGCGAAGGCAGTTTTCTGAGCCCTCAAGTAGTATACGAACAATGCCGCTCGGTATTGGATCTCCGCTGAACATTTCATACAAGATTTATGTGACTCTACCAGAGTACTGGAACGCCAGCAACACTGAGGATGAGATTCACGATTCGGCTTTTACGTTTCGCTCCTCAGTAAAATGGTTTGGAAAGAAATTAGGCATCCAGTATCACTTGACGAAGACAGAAGATTGGGTGCCTCCTCATCGCGTGAGCCAGTATGGCGGTCACGTAAGTGAAGCTTTGAATCTCATTGGCTACACGGTTTACAAATATGGAGGGGGAGGATCCAATATCAGCGGTATCTTTTTCGTCGTGGTCGCATTTGGATTTCTCTTTGGGATCGGCCTTACAGTGGGAGCTTGGAAACTTTCAAAAGCAAGATTGGCTCAGGAGCAACTGACTTCGGGAGCCGAGAATTCGGGGCAGCAAGCCAAATCAACTGAGGTTCGTGCGCCTGCTGAGTTTGTTGGCATTCGCGGGTGGCTCTATCTTCCCGCCGCTGGACTCATACTTTCACCATTAACTTATGCGTGGCAAATCATCCAGACATTTCCATCTATTTTCAATGTGAGTCGTTGGGAACAGCTGACGACTCCCGGTCAACCCGAGTATCATCCGATGTTTGCTTCGTTTCTCATTAGCGAACTCTTTATCTATGTTTGTTTCGCTTTCATTTCAGTTGGCGTGTCTATTTATTTTTTCCGGAAGAAAAAGGAGGCCCCTCGGTTGATGATTATTTGGCTCCTCACGTCGTCAATTTTTCCTATCGTTGACGCTGTTGCTGCTTGGTTGGTAGGCATTACGGAAACCATATTTCCTCCTTTGGAAATGCGCCAGGTTGGAAGTGTAATCTCCTCAGTATGTATTTGGATTCCCTATTTTATCATATCACAAAGGGTAAAATCGACCTTTGTTCTCTAAACCTACCCTGATCCGGAGTCTTATATGAAAAAGCCGCCCGCGGTGTTTTGTATCCTGGTTTTCTGCTGCCACTTTTTTTCATACGCCCAGGACCTAAAACCCGTCGCTACCGGTTGGATTGATTCAAATGCCGAAACCATAAAACACATCAACAAGAAACATTCGCGAAGTTGCGAGAATTCCACTACGTCATTACCAACGGCGGGGGCCAGCCACGAGAAATACTTTGAATGGATAATCGAAATTGCCCGCGGAGCGACCATGATGACGCGCACGATGGTTGGTTCCATCCAGGTTGACGCCGATATGCATGAGGCTTTACCCAATCGGGTTCTCTCAGAAGTGATTGTCAAGAACCTTGAGTTGGTGGGCCCCCCAAAATTCAACCAAGAAGAAAGGAAATTCGCGGCGAAGATGCAGGAGCCGCTCGGACGAAAATTCGAAAAAGCTTTGTCTGAAGACGTTGAATCTCTGCCTGCGCAGCGTTTCCAGGGACTGGCGTCGACCGACGTTGGTGATATCAGTTGGTTTGTGCCGGTGGGCCAATTGACAGCCACCACACATTCTTTCGGATCACCAGGGCACAGCTGGCAGGTCGTCGCATGCACAGGGATGAGCATTGGTCAAAAGGGAATGATTGTCGCGGGGAAGGCACTTGCATACACCGCGATCGACCTCCTGCTGTCGCAGGAATTTGTTCAGAAGGCAAAGGAAGATTTCAGAAAGGTTCGTGACCCGTTGAACTATATTACGCTGATTCCGGAAGGACAGAATGCGCCCAAAACCATCCGATAAAGTTCATCAGACATTAAACCTGAAGAACACGACGTCTCCGTCCTGAATCCGGTACTCTCTTCCCTCCACACGCATAAGGCCGTTTTCCTTAACCGCAGCTTCCGACCCCAGTCTGTCGAGGTCTGAAAACGACATGATCTCGGCCCTGATGAAGCCTTTTTCGAAATCGCTATGAATTGACCCCGCTGCCTCTGGAGCCAGCATTCCCTGCTCGATTGTCCAGGTGTGCACTTCCTTCGGACCGGCCGTGAAGAAAGTGACAAGATGGAGCAAGTCGTATCCCTCGTGAATTACTTTCGACAATCCTGACTCTTTCAAGCCAAGGCCTTCAAGGAACCCCTTTCGTTCATGCGGGGCCAATTCCGCAACTTCCGCCTCCACTGCCGCACTGATGACAACCACTTTTGCGTCTTCTTTGAGAGCGATCTCCCTGATTTCATTGACATAACGATCCTCTGCAGCGACAAGTTTTTCATGCACGTTACACACATACATAACAGGCTTGTTGGTAAGCAAATGGAGGTCTCGTAACCACAGTTTCTCATCCCCATTGTTTACCGGGGTATAACGTGCAAGGCGGCCCCCCGAAAGATGTTGACGGATACGCGAGTAAAAATCCGCTTCATCCTTTGTTTTCTTGTCTCCCATCTTTGCGCGTTTTTCTGCATCTCCAAGTTTTTTCTCAACTGTTTCTAGGTCCTTGAGAATGAGTTCCGTCTCGATCACTTCAATGTCTCTCCGTGGGTTCACACTTCCGTCAACATGCACGATGTTCTCGTCTTCAAAGCAGCGGACAATATGAGCGATGGCGTCAACATTCCGGATGTGAGAGAGGAACTGGTTGCCAAGTCCATCACCTTTGCTGGCACCCTTCACCAACCCCGCGATGTCAAGAAACTCGAGCGACGTAGGAACAATTTTATCCGGTTTGAAAATTGCCGCTAGTCGTTCCAGTCGCGTATCGGGTACGGCAACGACGCCCACATTCGGCTCGATCGTGCAGAATGGATAATTTGCAGCTTCTGCACCCGCGGCTGTGATGGCATTGAACAGGGTGGACTTTCCGACGTTCGGAAGGCCAACGATACCGCACGTAAATCCCATGAAATGAGCTCAGTTGTGAAAAAAATTTCACGCTAATGTATGAATAATTTTTCATCTACCCAACGGATGATGAGCGTCACGTTCATGGTGGAGTTTTGAGGCTCTTTCTGTATATTTGAGTTTGGGGGGCAACAGTTATCATCTCAAACCACTCACAAGGAGACTCGTATGAGGAGATCACTTGCAGTTGCCTCCTTTCTCGTCGCGGCTGTTGTCTTTTCGGCCGTTGCACAGGATAGGGTAGTACCTGTTAGCGGCGGCACGGGACGCACAGCGGCACTCGGCGGCGGACCGAATAATCCTTATATCATGGATTATTCGGATGTGTTTGTGAATCCGGCAAACGCCGGGCGCTACACTTCTCTGCTCTACAGCGACATCGGCTATACGTTCACGGCCTACAACGCGGCTGCTCAGTACGTCGGCTACACCATGTCCCTCGGGGATCTTTCCATAGGGTTGGCAGTGGGACGGCGTGAAGGTCCCATGTTCCCCGAACTTTCCTACGGACAGGCGGCAGCAAGCTTTTATTCGGCCAGTGATTATATGAAACCACCGCTGGATGGTTGGGGGCCGCTTCCAGGTGGCTTCGGCGTCACGGCGGTTCCGCTTGCACCGATTCAGCTATATCTAGCAACAAATCTTGGAGGTTTCAGTGTTGGAGGAGCTCTCTACCGATCGAGCTGGAGCCGTGAAGAAAACAAGACTGGTGTGGCTGGCGGTACTACCAACAGGGTGATGACTCGCCACAGTCAAACAGGCCTCAAGGCTGGAGTCCTCCTGGACCTCAGCTCCGGCATGTCGCTTGATGCGTCCATTCTTTTTCGACTCAATGGGTCGCGTGGCGAATGGAGTGATGATGCTCCCGGGGCAAATCCCAACTCTGCCACTTATGACGTCACCGGTACCGAGATTGGGTTGAACGGCAGAATGTTCCTCCGGATGAGCGATCGAGTGCAGGTCATTCCAATGGTGAGGTTTCTGACGTTTGGCTATAAACCCTCCCAAACCGATAACACGACTCCTCAGCCTGCTGTTGTCAACAGCACGCCGAATGATTACGGTCGAACTGACCTTGAAGTCGGCGTAGGCATACATAATACCTTCGAGAACGGTTTTGTAGTAGCCGGCGCTAGTTTCCAGCAGATTAGGCTGTCAAACGATGTTACGTCCATCGTGGCCGGGGCTCTTTCGACAACCAAGAACACGCAGACCCAGACGGATCTGCCAAAATTCAATTTTGGCGCGGAAATTGGCCTCTTGGAGTGGCTCGTGGGACGGTTTGGATATTTCAAACGATTCACATCCACCAGCAGCAAATCTGAACCGCCTTCTCCAGGTGTAACTTCTGAATCGACGACGAGTTCAGAACCTGCGTTCATACCGACGTTGGGCCGAACGGCTGCTGACCAACAGCTTGCCGTCGGCCTCGGGATCAGGGTTTCACGTGTTTCTCTCGACGGTTACGTCGGCGAGCGATTCCTTGCTGCCGGACCCTTCATTCTCAGCGGCAACGCTCAGGATTTGTTCGGGGTGCTGTCGATGAGTTTTCGGTTCTAGATCTCCGGACTTTTTTTAGAGCCCCGGCCTTCAGCCGGGGCTTTTTTTCTCCCTCTTCTTTTTCTTCTTGCATATTTATGCAGATTATTGTATAATTATGCATGACTCAAATCAACGCATCCATCGTCGGAGCCTCCGGCTATTCAGGGGCGGAGCTTCTCAGGATTCTCTCCAGGCATCCCAACGTCAAGATGCAGAAACTCTTCGCGAACACCTCCGCCGGAAAGCGAGTCGACGAGATTCTCCCTGCTTTTCGCACCAGCATCTCCGGGAATTTCGAGCCATACTCGGCCGAATCGGCTTGTTCAAGCGATGTCGTCTTCATCGCCCTCCCTTCCGGAGAGGCCATGAATATCGTGCCGGAACTCTTGGAGAGAAAGAAGAGAATCATCGACCTCGGTGGCGATTTCCGGTTAAGAGATGCGGGACTCTATCGACAATTCTACAAACGTGATCACACGGCGGCCGAGGTTCTTTCCAGAGCTGTCTACGGCTTGCCGTGATCACACGGCGGCCGAGGTTCTTTCCAGAGCTGTCTACGGCTTGCCCGAATGGAATCGTTCAGAAATTAAATCGGCTTCCCTCGTGTCCAATCCCGGATGTTATCCGACGAGCGCGATCCTTCCGCTCGCTCCGCTCATCGTCCAAGGCCTCATTAAGCCTCAAGGCATCGTCGTGAATTCATTGTCCGGTGTCTCAGGTGCCGGTCGAAGTTCTATTTCTCAGCTCTCTTTTGTGGAGGTCAACGAATCCGTCAAGGCGTACAAGGTTGGGATTCATCAACACATCCCGGAGATCCGTGAGACTCTCAAGGCACTTTCGTTCAAAGATGTGTCCGTTACATTTGTTCCTCATTTGCTTCCCATCACTCGAGGAATCTATACAAGCATCTACGCCCCAATCGAGGGGGAAATC
This sequence comes from Ignavibacteriales bacterium, assembly GCA_016193365.1. Taxonomy (GTDB): domain Bacteria; phylum Bacteroidota; class Ignavibacteria; order UBA10030; family UBA10030; genus JACQPT01. The sequence continues at coordinate 2,609 of JACPSI010000082.1, read as the reverse complement.
AACGAGAAATCTGTAATCAATGCTTTCGAAAATCACTACGGCAACGAGCCTTTTGTACGCTTTTCTTCAACCACCGTTCCAGAAATCAAAAACGTGAATTACACAAATTATATCGACATCGGTTTTCAGCTTTACCCTGAGAATAATCACCTTATTGTGCTTTCGGCTATTGATAACCTCGTCAAGGGGGCCGCCGGACAGGCCGTCCAGAATATGAACATCATGTTTGGTTTCAACGAAACAGAAGGACTCTCATGAACGAACGACTTGCGTTAAATGAATGCGTGGGGGGTGTGACCGCGCCGCTAGGGGTTACTGCGGGAGGCCTTTACTGCGGCATTCGAAAAGCAAAAAAAGACCTTGCGCTCATTCGCTCAGACGTGCCGGCCCACGTTGCAGCCGTCTTCACGCTCAACAAAACACAGGCCGCACCGATTCTCGTCGACAAACAACAGCTTGAGAAATCTCCGTTGTGTTCCGCCGTAATCATAAACAGCGGTAATGCCAACGCATGCACGGGCGAGCGAGGTCTCAATGATGCCTGGGAAATGGTAGATGTGTCGGCTCAAGCTCTGGGACTTCCCAGAGAGCAGGTCATGGTTTCATCAACTGGAGTTATCGGGCAGTATTTACCGATGGAAAAAATCGCTGCCGGAATCCGTCAATTATCCGCTCAGTTGACCCGTGAAGGGAACAAAGATGCGGCTGAGGGAATCATGACGACGGATACCTATTCCAAGGAAGTCGCCGTGCAATTCACACTCGGGCCATCGGTGGTGACGATTGGAGGGATGGCGAAAGGTTCGGGCATGATCGCCCCCAACATGGCGACGATGCTCGCTTTTATCACAACGGACGCTTCAATTCCGCATGCCGTTCTGCAGAAGGCGCTCAATTATGCCAACAACAAATCGTTCAATCGAATCACCGTTGACGGCGACATGAGCACCAACGATATGGCATTGATACTCGCAAATGGCCTAGCAAAGAACAAACCCATTAAGGACCACACCGAGGAATTCCAACTTTTTTGTTCGGCGCTTGAATACGTCATGATCAAGCTGGCGAAAATGATTGCCCGCGACGGTGAAGGAGCCACCAAACTTATCGAAGTTCTGGTAACGGGAGCCGATTCTGAAGAACAAGCTGCCGGAGCGGCGAGAGCGGTGGCAAACTCCAACCTCGTCAAAACGGCGATTCACGGCGCTGACGCCAACTGGGGAAGAATCCTCGCGGCGGTTGGTTATTCAGGCATCGACTTCAATCCGGACAACGTTGAGATTTCTTTTGGTGATGTACCTGTGTTGAAAAAGAATTATGAGGTCGTGCTCGATGAAGAAAAAGCGCGGCACGCCCTCGTACAGGAGAATGTTGTCGTGACCATCAATTTAAATCAGGGACATCACGGTGCACGCTTCTGGACGTGCGACCTGACAAAAGAATATGTCAACATTAACGCCAACTACAGGTCCTAAAAGGAACATCCACGCATGATCCACTCATCAACCAAACAGGAAGTTCTCGTTGAAGCTTTGCCCTACATCCAGGCGTACGAGGGAAAAACATTCGTCATTAAGTACGGCGGCGCCGCTATGACGGACGAGCAACTCAAGCAAACATTCGCGAAGGACGTGACCATTCTTCGCAAGATCGGCATTAACATTGTGATCGTCCACGGCGGCGGAAAAGAGATCACGGATGTTGCCGCGAAGCTCGGCATCGAAACACGCTTCGTGGACGGCCAACGCTACACCGACGAGAACATGATTGACGTCGTCACGATGGTACTTGCTGGAAAAATCAACAAAGAGATCACACGGTCGATTAACCTGAACGGCGGTAACGCCCTGGGGTTGTGCGGCGTGGACAATTCTTTGTTGAAGGTAAAGAAGGCGAATACCAACGGATCCGACCTCGGCCTTGTGGGCGAGGTGGTCAGTGTGAATGTTCCTTTCCTGAACCTTTTATTGACGAACGGAATGATGCCGGTCATCGCTCCCGTCGGCCCCGGCGAGCAAGGACAATTATTCAACGTCAACGCCGACCTTGCAGCGGGGGCAATTGCTGCCGCGTTGAAGGCCGAAAAGCTGGTCTACCTGAGCGACATCGAGGGAATCCTCGTGAACAAGAAGCTCATATCCACATTGACGAAGCCTGAAGCTTTTCGCCTCATTGAACAGGGTTCCATCTTCGGCGGAATGATACCAAAGGTTCAGTCGGCATTCGATACGGTCGCAGCCGGGGTGCGAAAGGTTCATATCATTGACGGGCGCGTCAAACACTCCCTCTTGCTGGAAATCTTCACCGACGAGGGAATTGGAACGCAGATGATTCCAGAAGACATCTCTCCCGCGCTTCGTACCACTCAAGTGCTCTCATGAAAAAAGACTTTATTTCAATTCTCGATTTCAGCAGGAGCGATATTGATGAAGTGTTTGCGGTAACCGATTTCCTCAAGGTCAACAGGGATCACAAGCCACTCCTGGGAAAGTCGGCTTCGCTCATTTTTCAGAAGCCTTCGCTCAGGACTCGCGTTTCTTTTGAGGTGGGAATTCACGAATTGGGGGGACATCCGGTTTTTCTTTCTCAGGAAAGTATAGGGATCGGGG
>JACPSI010000120.1 GCA_016193365.1 Ignavibacteriales bacterium | reverse complement strand
ACGAGGGCGAAGAGCACGACAAAGTTGAGCGTGACTCCCATCGATGAGAGCGCCAAAAACCCGATCAGCATGGAAATGGGGATCGCCGTCGAGATCAGCATTGCATTTTTGAAGCCGAAAAACATAAACAGCGACAGGATGACGAGCACCATGCCGGTGAAGATGCTGTTTTCCAGTTCGTGCACCGAATTGCGGATGTTGCGGGATTGATCGTTGGAGATATCGATCCGGATCCCCGCGGGAAGTTTCGCGCGCCAATCGTCCACAATCTTTTGCGTCTTGCCGGCGATTTCGAGCAGGTTTTCGCCCGCCCGCTTTCGCACCTGAAGCGACACGACGTCCGTGTTGTTCAGCCGTGCATAGGTGATCCGGTCCTCGAAGGAATAATCCACCACTGCGACATCGCGGATGTAAATTGCCTTGCCGTTTTGGATCTTGATCACGATGTCTTCCAACGGCCTTACCTCTTTGAATTCACCCGGGACCCTGACGGTAAATGCCTTCTCCCCGTCATTGATCGAACCGCCGGGGATTGAAAGATTTTCGTTGCGAATTGCGTTCACGACATCCTCAAACCCGATCTGATACGCCTTCAGCCGATAGACGTCGCAATTGACCTGGATTTCGGGTTGCAGTCCGCCGCTGATGTCTGCCCGCAGGACGCCGGGGATCGCTTCGACCTGGTCTTGCATATCTTCGGCGATTTGTTTGAGACGCGCAAGCCCCACCTGTCCCCCGATGTTGACAATCATGATCGGGAATTCACTGAAATTAATCTCGGACACGACGGGCTCGAGAATGTCCGCCGGTAGATTTGGCCGTGCGGAAGCGTCGTCGATGTCGATTCCGGTGTTGAATTCCACGCGGATGGTCCCCAAGCCTTCTTTCGACACAGAAGAAATCTGTTTCACGTCGGCCAGAGACTTGAGGTCTTTTTCCAGCTGCTGTACGACGAGCCCTTCAATATCTGTCGGAGAAACTCCGACATACGGCACCGTTACGATGACAAGCGGAATGGAGATATCGGGTGCCGCTTCGCGGGGCATGCCCAGGTACGCCGCCCCCCCAATGAAGACGATCATCACCAGCATGAGGTAGACGGCTACTTTGTTATCGACTGCTAAGTTCCATGGTCTCATCTAAGCATTCCTTTTGGAGAAAAATCATTTTTCGGCTTTCGCATCTTCCAGGTTTATGAGTGAGCGCTGATCCCGATGACAGCTACTCTTGTGCAACAGAAACAGCCTGGCCATTCACGAGGCTCTGAATGCTGGTCATGATCACGCGGTCACCCGGTTTCAGGCCCTCAACGACCTCCACGAGATTTCCCTGGTGGGCGCCCAGAACGACCGAACGCTCATGAGCAACGCTGCCGTTTTCAACGAAGACAATATTACGTCCTCGGTCTACGAGTTGCACAACATTCGCGCTGATCAGCAGGGCGTTTTTCTTTGATGACCGCAGGATTTTCACTTTTGCGATCATCTCAGGCTTTAACTTCTGACCGGGGTTGTTGATGAAGATTTCGACCGGCAGTGTGCGGTTCGACGCGTTCACTGTTGAGCCTACAAAATTCACCGAGGCGGACAAAGTGTCGCCGGGAAATGCATCGAATGTCACTTGCGCCGGCGTGCGGACCGCGACCGTGCCTGCATGCCGCTCAGGAATCTCGGCCAGGATTTTCAGCGAGTTGATGTTCACGACGTGAGCAATGGGCACGGCCGGAGGAGCAAATTCGCCTGCGTCATAGTAGTAGTCGTCGAGAATTCCGGCGACAGGACTCTTTATCCGGGTTCGATCCCAGCGCGCTTTCATCAGGTCGGCGTTGGCTTTTGCTGCGTCACGTGCGTACAGCGTGTTCTTGTATTGCAGCTCGCTGATACCCTGTTCCTTGTACACGTTTTCCTGTTTCTCCGCGTTGAGCTCCGCCATCTTGTATTGAGCGTCGGCTGCATCATACGAGGCTTTCATCACTTCATCCTTCAGGACAACGAGTATCTCGTTTTTGGCAACCCATTGGCCCTTTCGGACTTTCCATTCCTTTACCACGCCTCCTTCTTCAGGGCTGACCATGACGTCATCATGTGCTTTCACGATGCCTGACACGTGAATGGCATCCACGAGCGGTTGAGGGGCAACTTCGAGAACGCGGACACTCAACGCCGGCTTCGCCGGAGCCGCTTCGTCCTGTTTTGCCTCGCTGTTGTTGCAGGACTCCAATGCAAACAACAATGACGTGGCTGTGAGCATGGATAATTCGAATTTGAATGCTTTCATAAGAGATTCCTTCCGTTCAAAAGATTTTATTCTTCTTCCTGTGTCACATACGCCGGGAGTCTCCCGATGAGCTGGTCGAGCTCTGCTGATGCGATTACGTAATCGTACATCGCCTGCACGCGATTCACGCGGGCTTGTGTCAAAGCCAACTGGGCGTCGTTGACCTCAAGCTGTGTCGCCGCGTTGCTGAGGAAACGGGCCGTCACGATCTTATATCCCCGTTCGGCATGCTCGACAGTCTTTTCTTGTGCCTCGATTCTCTTTCGCGCTGCGTGGAGATTGCCGACCGTTGCCGTTAACCCGATCTCCAGATTTCGCCGGACGTTCGTCTTCTGCTCTTCGGATTTCAGCACCTCAACCTGCGCCTGCTGCACGCGTGCGTTTGTTTGAAGCCCCTGGAACAAGCTCCATGAAACAGACAGTCCAACCTGCGAGCTGGCGAAGAAATCGTTCGTGGACAGGCTGAAGTTGTTCTTCGCCGCCTGGTACTGATAGTTGCCGAACGCCGCGACTATTGGCAAGTAATTGGCCCGCTCAGCGAGAACAAACGCTTCATTCACGATGGTCTGGCCTTCGAGCGCGATATAATTCGGGTTGTTCTGAAGGATCAGCGACGAAGCTTGTGCAATGAGCGAATCGTCCACAGGTTCGAATTGCATGGTCCCTTCCAGCTGCATTTTCTCGGAGTGCGACAGCCCGATGACGGATTTAAGTCCGTCAAGGGCAAGCGTATAATTCGTTTCAGACTGGATGACCGCCGGTCGCAGGTTTTCAACCCCGACAACCGCGCGCAGTTCGTCGTATTCCGAAAGGATTCCCTGGCCGCGAAGGAGTTTCACATTCTTTAGGTTGTCTTCGGCGTTTGCGAGATTCGAGAGCATCATCGAGCGCACTTCGCCCGCCAGCATGGCGCCGAAGAACGCTTTCTTCACTTTCACGACGGTTTCCAATTGCTTGCTGCGGAAAAGTTCGCGCGCAACGTCCGAATACGTACCGGCCGCCCCGACGCCCGCAAAAACTGTTCCGTTGAACAGGAGCTGGCGAACCTGAACGCTGGCGTTAGCCGAATGAGCCGCGCCGATTCTCAACGGCGTGATCCGCCCTGCACTGTCGGAGATATAAAATACTGGTGTTTTTAACGTCCGTATGTACTGACCCGACACGTCGACGGACGGCAGCGTGTAACCCCAGGCTTCAAGCACCCGCGCATTGGCTTTTTCCACATCCAGCCGCGATGTTTGCAGGTCCGTGTTTTGGCGCATCGCTAGTTGTATCGCCTTTTCCAGCGTCAGCACTACGGTTTGTGTCGAATCCTGCGCTATCGATAATCCCGGAACAAAAAATAACAGAGTACCTATGATGATTTTCTTCATGCGTCGTGTCACCTGATTGAATTCAAGAAATTCTTACTCCCCGATGGCTTTTTCGAGCGATGCTTCTGCCAGACTGAAATCCACCAGCGCCTGCGTGTAATTGGTCCTGGCCTGCAACAGTGCAACCTCGGCGTCGAGCAAATCGGATGTCGTTCCCAGTCCCTGCTTGAACCGAGCGCTCGTCACCTTGTAGTTTTCTTCTGCCTGACTGACGCCCTGCTCAGCAACACTAATACGCTCTTTGGACCGCATGAGATTCAGATAATTTCTGGTGACGTCGAGGGCTATTGCGTCCCGAAGCTGGGCGTGCGTGTCCTGAGCTTGTACCAGTTGTGCCCTCGCCTGGTCGGTCTGATGGAGCGTCGATCCCCAATTCCAGACATCAAAAGAAAAAGAGACGCCAACGTCCCAGGTGTCTTTAAAGGTGTCCTGCGTTGGAAAAATGCGCTGGTTCGGCCTCGCCGTGAGATAGTTGCCGACGAGATACACTTGCGGCCACCAATTGGATTGAGCCAGAGAAACGGCGGCATCGCCGGCTTTCACCCGAAAGTCCAACGACTGGATTTCAGGACGCTTTTCCAGGGCCTGCTGGACGAGCGTATTCAAGTCGGGAAATGTCCTGTGCTCCCGCTGGAAGCCGGAATGCAATTCAAATTCTATTTCCAGGGGAAGTCCGAGAACGCTATTCAACGCGATCTTGCCAAGTTGTACGTTATTTTTCGTGTCGATTTGCCGAAGCATGGCTTCAGAGAGCTGAACCTGAACTTTCAAAACATCATTGTTCGTGACGAGGCCCTGCTTCTGAAGGTTTCCTGCGTCTTTGACATGGGCTTTGATTTGCTCGACATTCTCATCCACAACCTTCTGCAGCTCGGTAGCTTTTGCAAGGTTCCAGTAAGCGCTTTTGATGTTGAACACAAGTTCACTTCTGTCTTTTTCGAATTCTTTTTGCGTCGCCCGGGCATGAAAGTCCGCGATGTCAGAGTTGCGGGCGAGCCGGAACCCGGTGAACAATGGCTGCTGCAACGTCAAACGAAAATTGTAACTGTTGAGGACCGTGGGGGACAGGGTCACCGGCGTTGGAAGAATAGGGATTGAAACCTGTGCTGGCGGTATGTCGCTGAGCCGTGTGTATCCGCCGCTGAATCTCAATGTTGGCAACATCAGCGTGCTCGCTTCACTCGCTCTGGAATCGGCGTACTGGACTTTCATCATTGAGGCATGGATGACCTTGCTTTTGTCAAGACCGATGAGGATTGCGTCCTCAATGGTTAGCGGCTGTTGTGCTGAACTCAATTGCAAAAGCGAAGCAGAGAGAACGAGAAACATGATTTTTGTTGTCATCTGAAAGTATCTCCACGATTTACGTGAGCGTGAAATCTCCACAACGTTCCTGTAAAATCTTTATTCTTTGCGTCGTATTTCGGTGCATACATGGATTCAGTCGGCCAGCAGGTGGTTTTAACCGGCGTGGTTGGCGACAAGTGTCTTCTGGTTGAAATATTGGGCTCGGCCCTCTTCGGTCATAATACCTTCGTACAAAATCTTGCTGACAGCTTCAAATACCTGCGCCGCGGAATACGGAATCTGCACAAGCACGTCCGGGTTGATGATGTTTTGAACGATGTTGGAGTAAATGAGAAGAATGAGATCCTTGTCGATGTCTTTGCGGAAGATTCCTTTTTCCTGGCCTTCTTTGAGCATGTTCCCGAAGTTCACCAGAATATTCTCCCGGCGGTGCGCATCGATCTGTTTCCAGATATGCGGTGCGTTCTTTTGAAGGTCTTCCAAAAGCGACTTGCCGATCTTCGAATACTGCATCGCAACAAACGTCATCATCTGTTTCAGCCGGTCCACAAGGTCGATTTCGGAGTTGTGGGCAATAGAAGAACATCGGACTTCCATGAGTTTGATTGTCGAATCCACCAGTTCCTTCACAATGTCGTCCTTGCTCGCGAAGTACTTGTAGAGCGTTTTCTTGCTCATGGCCATCTTCTCGGCAAGTTCGTCCATGGTTACCTTCGAAAAGCCGTAGCGGTAAAACCACTCCGCCGCCGTATCCATGATTCGCTGTTTGATTTCTAAATCAGACATCTTGGCCTCCTTCTTAAGACGTGGAAACGATTTGAGTATTGTAAGTTTCCGCCCAGGCAACAAAAAAGCAGTCGTCTCTGACTGCCTTAAAAATCAATGAGTTACCAGAAACCCAATGAGTTTCTACGGTTTCCAAGATAAGAAGCTTCAGTCTAGAAGTCAAGATCTTTGCTTCCAGCATCAAACTTTTGTTTCTTCAAGAGAAAATGCCGAAAACATTCAATCTCGCAGCCCCTTTTCTCCTGACTCTCTCCGAATTACTTTATTCTCAGCCTTACCGGTTTGAACTTCCCGTTGCTCGCGGAACCATGTGGTTGAAAGGTAACACGCATAGCCATACCACGAACAGCGACGGGGATACAGGGCCGGACACGGTCGCAGCATGGTACAAATTCCACGGTTACAATTTTCTGGTTCTGAGTGACCACAATGTCTTCACCGATCCGGCGAGCCTTGCCAACCTCAATGATTCCAGCTTTCTGCTGATTAGCGGAGAAGAGCTCACATCCTCATTCCAGACGAAACCCGTCCATGTGAATGCTTTGAACATTCCTCATCTTTTGGAACCGCAGCGTGATTCTACACTCCTGGGGACAATCCAGAAAAACGTCGACGTTGTCAGAAGCGTCGAGGGCGTTCCTCACATCAACCATCCGAATTTTCGCTGGGCGTTCGACCATGAAGTCCTCCGGCATGTCAGGAATGATCGCCTTCTCGAAATTTTCAACGGACATCCTCTCGTCCACAATGAGGGCGGAGGCGGAAAACTTTCGCTCGAAGAAATTTGGGACAAGCTTCTGACAGAAGGGAAGCGCATCTACGGCATCGCCGTGGACGACGCGCATCACTTTAAAGGAGAATTCGCCAAAGGCCGTTCCAACCCCGGCAGGGGGTGGATTTGTGTCAGGGCAGACGCGCTCAAAGCGAAAGAGATCATAACAAACCTCGAGGAAGGCCTCTTCTACGCCTCGACCGGCGTCAGGCTCGAGGATGTTCGCATAACGACGCAGAGTCTTGAAGTCATCGTTCGCCCCGAATCGGATTTCCGGTATGTTATCGAATTCATCGGGGACGGTGGACAGGTGCTGAAGCGTGTGGAAGACACGAAGGACCGATTTGACCTGACGCAAAAACTCATATATGTTCGCGCGAGAGTAATGGATTCAGGCGGGTCAGTTGCTTGGGTTCAGCCTGTTTTTGTGCAAAGACCGTAGCAGAGCGGCATTTGATTCCACAAAAAAAGCGTGACACTGTCCAAATCATGCTGATGAATTATGATGTTTCCGCTTTTTACTACATCAATTCCTTTACTATCCTGATTTGCATTTCAAACACAGCGGTGTGTGTGGAACGGCCTCAAGCCGCCCGCGATCGATAAGCTCGCCGCAGGAGAGACAGAATCCGTACTTTCCGTTTTCAATCCGCGCCAGCGCTGCGTCGAGGTAGCCGACCAACCTCAACTCCCTTTGGATGAGCATTACGGCGTGGTCGTCCGGGTTTCCACCAATCACCGACTCGCGAAGGATCTGTACCTGTTGGAGGGAATCTTCCTTCATTCTGGCCAGGATCTGTGCAAATTCTCGAAGCTCTTCTGGAGTGTATTGTCGCGGTGAAGAATCTCCTCGTTGTCTCTTCATATGGGTCGAAGCCTTAGAGTTAAGTTTCCTCACGGCGTGACGGATTTGTCTGAGCGTTTTTGTTGTAAGCATGACTGGCTCCTTTCTGACGTCTCTTTACATGGACTCGTTCGTTGAATTCCCCTGAACCAATGTCGGGATGTTGGACGGGGGAGAAAAGACCCGAGCAAATAGGGCACTTCCACTCCGGCAAACTATTCCCTCTCCTTTGAGCACGAAGCAAAAGACAAGAGCACTCCGGGCATCGCCCATCAAGAAAGTATCTCATAAGGCTCGTATGGTCGTCCGGGCATAGGCGTCGAACGACGATGATGGACTGATGAATTTCAGGAAAACCGGCAGCCACCGCCACGAGGCGGAGCCGGTTTAGAGATGCGGGCTTCTACAACGTGACAGGGCAGGTACTACTATCTGGTTTGCCTGTAGGTGAATGAGATTCCATATTTCACATATAAAATACGAAGAAATCGCAAGGAGGGTCAAGCGAAATCGGAAGAATCGACGAGGCGATGAGACCGGCATTGAGGTATGCCCTCCGACTTTTGAACCGCACTCAGTCTTTCCAGTTCCACCACTTGAGCAACATCGGATCATGCCGCTTGCGTGAGGCAAAGTACACTGCACATCGGAATACATAAAGAAGGCAAGGGTCGATGCGGACTCCCATTTGTGAACATCGTTTCAGATAAAGTTTCTCAGGGTCCTTTCGTTTGAGGTCCTTTACTGAACGGATACCGAGTTCCCAGAGGTCGGCCGCAATGCTCTTTCCAACTCCGGGGATAATCTGCAATTCTTTTAACACGGCTGCTTTGATTTTGTCATGTCAGTTTTCCGTGATCAAAAAGGTTTCAGTTAAGGGTTGGGCTATTTGTCAGGTCTTTGCTAATTCTGCATGCCGAAAGCATGAGACGAGATGGTCATTGACCATTCCTGTAGCTTGCATGTGCGCATAACAGATGGTTGAGCCAACGAACTGGAATCCACGCTCCTTCAGATCCGCGCTCAACGCGTCCGATAACCTGGTTTTGGGCGGAATGTCCTTCAGTGTTTTCCACCTGTTGATCCTTGGTTTTCCACCGACGAACTGCCACATGTATTTGTCGAACGTGCCGAATTCTTTTTGCACCTTCAGGAAGGATTTCGCGTTTTGTATTGCCGCCTGGATTTTCATTCTATTGCGGATGATCCCTTTATCGCGCAACAACTTCCGGACCTTCTCCGACTTGTATCGCGCCACTTTCACAGGGTCAAAATTGTCAAAAGCTTTTCGGAAATTCTCGCGCTTCCTGAGAATCGTCAGCCAGCTCAACCCCGCCTGCATTCCTTCCAGGATCAAGAATTCAAAGAGCGTGCGGTCATTATGAACCGGCACGCCCCACTCACGGTCATGATACACAATGTATAACGGATCGCCGGCAGCCCATGGACATCGGGTTTGTTGTGTCACAGCGAGAGAAGGGCTTTTTTTCTTCATAGCTTCTCCGGGAACATTGAAAGATAACTGTTGTGCGAACGAGTGAACTCTTCACGAAATGCCGTCATCTGCTTGTTTTTCAGCGAATTGAAATGGTTTCCCCAGTGCGGCGTGCTTCCATCCGCATCCTTGAAACCGTACTCCTCCGAGAGTTGCCATGAACTGAAGGCCTTTCCCGACTTGTCGAATATACGAGGGTCGGCGGCGAGGGAAGCAACAGCCCTGCCAACGAAAAGAGGGGATTCAGACGCAATGAAATTCGGATCCTTCTTCGCTCCGTCTTTCCAGTTTTCCTCGGTGACGCCGAAATGCTCCAGCATGGCTTCGGACCGAAGGAAACCCGGAGTGACGGCTACTGCGGAGATCCCGTGTTTCATGAGTTCTTGCGACATGGCGAAAGCAAGTCGAATGACGGACATTTTGACAAAGTCGTAAAACAATGTGCCGCGATAATACGCCAGATGTCCATCGGTGATTTCAACAATAAGACCTTGCTTTTCTTTGACCATCAAGGGGACGCCATGGCGGGCAGTAATGATGTGAGCGAAAACCGCAGTCTCAATCATGCGAAAACCTTTGTCGAGGTCGAGCTCCCAGAAAGGTTTGCCCCATTCCGTCAACGCGTCCCCTCCCCAGACGTCATTGACGAGAATATCGAGCTTTCCATGTTCTTTCTTTATTCTTGCAAAGAGCTTTTGAACCTGCTTTTCATCCGTGTGGTCAACCTGGACAGCAATTCCGTTGCCGCCAAGGGAGATTACTAATTCGGCCGTCTCGTGGATTGTTTCGGGCCGATGCCTGAGGTCGAACGCATCCGCTGTTTTGTGTTTTGCCGTCGAGGCTTTTTTGCGAATGCTCCGTCCCGTGCAATACACTGTTGCGCCCGCTTCACCCAAAGCGCAGGCAATCCCGCGTCCGGCGCCTCTCGTAGCTCCCGCAACAATGGCAATCTTGTTTGATAAAGGCAGCATGGGTTCTCCGAAAGATTACTACGATCTCAGATTTGCAACACCATATCTGGCATGATAGGTTGGCAGGAAGGATTATACGAGGAGAAAGTCAGGAATTCCAGAGCATAAAAGGATTTCGCTGTTCTTTGCTGTTTGTGAATTTATTCCGTTTCTTCTTTATCATTTTTTAGAGGATGAAGAATCCCGGATCCTTCATGGAAGAAAAGAAACATTCCAAAAAGCAGTCGCCAAAATCAATTCGCCCGGAAGAAAAAAAAATTCCCCTCTGGGTCATCGTTCTTGTTTTTACAGGCGCTACGGCGATATTCTTCCGAGCACAGCTCTTTGAAGGGCTGTATTTTTGGACCGGGTTCATGTCCGACTTTGCCGAGATGCACCTTCCCCGGCAAATGTTTGCCGCAAAATACCTTCGAGAATTCTCACTTCCTTTTTGGAATCCATACACGTTTGGCGGAATGCCTTTTCTTGCCGAGGTGGAAGTCGGCTTTTTCTATCCGCCTTCGATACTCATAAATCTTCTTGCTTCTTCGGACCATTTGCCCGTCAGGACACTCCAATTGACGGTTATGTTTCATTTCTGGCTGGCCGGCATGGCGATGTATGCGCTTACACAGTACTGGACAAAAAATCAGGTGGGCGGGATTATTGCAGGGTTGTCGTATGCGTTTTCTGCGGTTTTCGCTTGCCACATCTCGGAAAACATCGTGCTCTATCCAATCGCATGGTTTCCGCTGACAATGTTCTTTCTGTCCAAAGCTATCGATGACCTTGACGTCGAGAGTGCAATCGTAGGCGGACTGGTTTTCGGTGTGAGCATGCTCGGGGGCCATATCCAATCGGTGCTGTATATGAACATGTTCACAGGTCTGTTTCTGGCGTGGCATGCGGTGGGCCAGTTGTATGTCAAGAACTTTCACACTTTGTATTGGCTGAAATTCATTGGTATTGTCGCGATCTTTTTCGCGTGCGGCATCGGTCTCTTTTCGATCCAGCTGCTTCCCTCTCAGGAGCTGGCCGCAGAGAGCACACGCGACGTCATGACGTATGAAAAAGCGGTCGATGCGTCAGTAAAACCACAACAGCTTCTCACAGCCGTGGTGCCGAAATTATTCGGCCATATGGACGGGTTTCATCCCAACGTTCAATTTTTTCTGGGGCCGAGCTATTATTACTGGGCGACAGCATTCTACTTTGGCATTGGGGCTTTGATTCTGGGGCTACTCGGAGCTTTCATGTGCTACAAAAACCGAGTATGCGCCTTTTTGATTTTCACGAGCGCGCTTGCGACGCTCTATGCTTTGGGAGAACACAGCGTGGTTTTCGACCTGTTTTTCCGTCTGCCTCTCTTTGAACTGTTCCGTGGGCCGTCGCGCATTCTTTTCCTGCTCGTTTTTTCCATGAGTGCGATGGCCGGATTCGGATATGATGAGTTAAGGAAAAAAAGGATTTCGACGAAAACACTCGTTTTTGCTTCGGCGATCCCCATGGTCATTTCGTTCTTTGTCATGACCGGTACGTTACACGGTGCTCTGTCAACGCCTCTCCAGTATCACGATGCGATCGAACGGTACGGGATGACGGCGTTCATCATATCACTCATCTTCCTGGGCATCATCTACGCTTTGGTGAAAGATCGCGTGCAGCCCCGCGTGGGAGGACTTGCATTGTGTGCGCTTATTATTGTCGATTTAAATGTGTTTGGGTCGGGGTTCAAAGATGGAAAAACCCATCCAGAAAACGATTACTTGCTGGATCCGCGGGTTCTTTCTGAACTGCGCCCGAACCCACCGTCAGATATCTTCCGTGTCTCGGCCCGCGAAGGGTCTGTCATGCTGTTGAAGCGAAATCATGGATTATACAGCGGCATCATGCAAGTGGAAGGGTTCGATCCGTTGAATCTGAAGCGCAAGAGCCCCGCCGCTCCATCGGAAAACGATGTGATCGACCTCTCGAATATCCGCTATTCAGTTTTTGTGGATCGGGAAAAGCAGCAAGCGTACTTGAAGAGAAATAACCCAAAATATCCTTTTGCTCGTCTTTTATACAGGCCGAGGATTTCTTCCGGGGACACAGTGGCGAAATTCATGGCATCCGGTGCCGTCGATTTCAGCAGGGAAGTGGTGTTGGAAAAAAACCTCGACACTGCTGTGTCCGATACCGGGAAAATTCCTCCATCACATCGTCTGGAATGCAGGGAATACACCGATAACCGAATCGTCTTCGACGTCACGACGGAACAACCGGCCGTGTTGACCGTGAGCGAGATCTGGTATCCGGCGTGGAGGGCAACAATCGACGGAGTTTCAGCGGAAGTCTACAGGGCAAACTATTGTTTTCGCGGCATTGTGGTGCCAGCAGGCACTCATAGCGTGGAGATGTTTTACAAATCCACTGCCTTCAATCGCGGCAAGTGGATAACAATCCTCACGCTCGTTTTTTCGGCCGCGGGAATTACTTTTGCGAGGATTCAAAAAAAGAATGCGAAGCCCCAACAACAATAGCTGGGCACTCTCCTCAACATGAGTTAGGCGTTCGGCGCAGGAGAGTCTGACGGTTTTTCAACCGCTTGAACAAGCTTAACTCCCACCCAACACCCCAGCACTTCAGTAACGAGAATCAACCCCGAAGTGACGTAAAAGATGGACTCCCAGTACACGGCGAAATCCGGTGCATGAATGGAGGGGTGCGTCATCAGGTATCGATGGTAGACGTTGAACGCGAACGCCACTCCCATGGTGCTGAGGAACAGGATTGCCCCCGCTCGCCGGAAACGGGTCCAGAGCAACGAAGCCGCAACGAGTGGAGAGGCAGTAAGGAAGGAAAGGAAAACGACGTTTTGCATCAGTGCGAAGGAGACGTCAACGCGCTGGTGGGCGAGATGGTCGAAGCCCAGGAGGAGAACATGAGCAAGGACAAGAGCCCCGACAGTATCCTGTAGTTTTTTCATGAGTACTCTCTCAATTTCCGTCGATTCGGGAATCATCAGTTGGGAGAGGCGGTCGGGAGTTCGATGAGGAATGTGCTTCCCATCCCGTGCTGCCCCTCGACCCACACCTTGCCGCCGTGGAGTTCAACAATTTGTTTGACGATGAACAGGCCAAGCCCGGTTGAGCTCTCGTCGCCCGTGGGGCGCGAGGAGAGTCGTTGAAATCTTTCAAAGAGCTTTTGTTTATCCTCGGCCGTCAGCCCGGGCCCTTCGTCCCGAACGGAGAACACAACAGAGGAGTTTTTTCTTTCGACAGTAATATAAATGTTTTTTCCGTGCGGTGAATACTTGATGGCATTGCTTACGAGGTTCTCCATCGCCTCCTGCATTCGTCCCGCATCCACTTCAACAATGCACGCGTCGTCAAGGGAGGCGTGAAGCCGCTGGCCTTTCTGGTCCGCGTAATGTTTATTGAGGTCTGTGACAGCGAGAGCAAGAAGCGAAATGTCGACCGGCCTCCTGAACAACTGAATCTTCCGGTCTTCCAGCGCCGCCGATTCCAGCAATTCATTGACGAGGGTAATCATGTTCTGGGACAGATGTTGAATGAGGTCTGCTTTTTCCGTCGCGTCCGGCTTCTTCGTGATGTCGTCCCGTAGCAACTGGATAAAGCCCCGGATGGAGATCAGCGGACTCTTGAGGTCATGGGCTGCCAGGCTCAGCAACTGCGATTTGAACTTGCTGGCTTCTTTGGCAATTCTGGTTTGCTCGAGGAGGTCCGTCGTCCTCTTTTCGACGAGTTCCTTCAGTTCAGCCTCACGAGTCCGCAAGTGTTGAACGCGCATTCTGTACACACCAAAAACGACGGCTCCAACCAGAAGCGCCGACAGGAATCGAAAAACTCTGGTTTGAAGAAACCGGGGACGCACGTTCAGAGCAACCGAGCTTCCCTCAAAATTCCACACGCCGTCGCTATTCGCCGCACTCACTTTGAAGAAATACTCTCCCGGCGGAATGTTGGTGTAGTACGCCACGCGGCGATTTCCCGCGTTGATCCACGCTTTATCGACACCCTCGAGTTTGTATCTGAATTGTATCTTTTCCGTCGCAACGAAGCTCAATGCCGTATAATGGAATTCAAAACGCTCGGCACCAGGGCTAAAATCCACCGAGCGCACATTTGCATAGCGCGTGCTGTCTGCGACGATTTCCTCAATGACAACGGGTGGCGGTAGTCTATTCGTGCGTATGTTGTTCGGATTAATGACGGCAAGGCCTTTTACCGTTGGGAACCACAAGCGTCCATCACTCGATTTCCATCCTGCCGGTTGAGAGCCGCCGTTGCATTCCTGACTTTTCAACCCATCCGCGCTGCCGTACGAAACACACGAAATACGGTTTGTTTTTCCTTCGGCAAGTTCGTTCAATTCTTTTTTGGCAATCCAGAAGATCCCCCTGTTACAGCTCATCCAGAAATTTCCCTTGTCATCTTCGAGGATCTGAGAAACAACGTCGTCAAACAGTCCTTCGCTCTCCGTAAACGCTGTGAAACGTCCATCCTTCATACGAATCAGTCCGCCGCCATCGGTGCCTATCCACAATGTCCCATCGCCGTCCTGATACAGGCAGCGGATATTATCACTGGAAAGCCCATCCCGCAGGCTGTACGTTTTGGCCACACCATTCCGGAATTTGCTTAACCCGCTTGACGTACCGACCCAGAGATTTCCTTCAGAGTCTTCGAGGATCGCGCGGACAGAATTGTTGCCAAGCCCATGTTTGGTCGTGTAAGACTTGAAGGTACCGTTTCTGAAAAGGCACAGCCCCATGTCGGAGGTTCCTACCCAAAGATTTCCCCGTCGATCTTGCAGAATTGCGCGGACGATATTTTCAGACCTGTCCGGGTTGAGCTCGTAAGTCTTGAACGTAACACCGTCAAACAGGACAAGTCCGCCGTTTGTGCCGAGCCATAGTTGACCCCCGCGGTCTTCGTGAAGAGCCCAGATAAAAGTGTTCCTCAGGCCGTCCGCAAGCGAGTACACGCGTGCTGAGCCGCCCGACAGCCGCGTCAGTCCGTCGTAGGTGCCAACCCAGATATTTTTTTTCCGATCCTCGCACACGGACCAAACGAAATCGTGTGAAAGCCCAACCAGGGTTGTGTACGAAGTGAATTTTGCGCGGCGTACCTGGTTCAGTCCTCCGCCGTTGGTCCCAATCCACAGGCTCCCCTCACGATCCTGCATCAATGCGTACACGCTGTTGCTCGATAAGCCTTCTGCCAAACTGTAAGTACTTATCCGGTTGTTGCTAATGCGGAAAAGTCCTCTTCCGTCCGTCCCGATCCAGAGTGAGCCTTTTGCGTCGAGGAGGAGAGAGCGAATTGCAGGGACGACGGGCGTTTCGGTCAATTCAAGGGAAGAGAATTTTCCGTTCTTGTATTTTAATAGTCCGAGATCGGAACCTATCCACAGGTTATCCTTTGAGTCGAATTGCAAAGCCCACACCATGCTCAAGCTGAAGTCTTGCGATGCATGACGGACGAATCTATTTCCGTCGAGTGAATAGATTCCGGTAGAGCCAAACCAAAGCGTGCCGCGGAAATCTTCACAAATGCCCCAAACCGGTTTTCGTGGAAGTGCTGTGCGCGCGACGAACTCGGCAAAGCGTCCGTTAGTTTTGATGTTCAACCCCGCAAAAGTCCCGACCCAGAGGCTGCCCTTTCGGTCCTCGTAGACTTTAAACACCGTATTACTGAGCAGTCCGTCCGAGGTATCGAACGTTTCAAAGGAACCGTTGTGAAAACAGGTGAGACCGCCGTTTTCCGTTCCGATCCAGAGATTCAGCTGCCGGTCTTCACACAGGGACCAAATCCGGTTGCTCTTGAGCGCAGGCGTATTGCGTTTGTCAAAAACGGTGAAGCGTGCGCCGTCGAAACGGACAAGGCCCTCCAGTGTTCCAATCCATAAGTAGCCGTCTTGCGTTTGCAGAAGAGAAGTAATGGAGTTCTGGGGTAGGCCGTCCTCCGATTGCCACACTTTGTGGAGAAACTGGCTGATGGCTTTGTCTGGGTCGAGTGCGTAGTCGGAAG
This sequence comes from Ignavibacteriales bacterium, assembly GCA_016193365.1. Classification (GTDB taxonomy): domain Bacteria; phylum Bacteroidota; class Ignavibacteria; order UBA10030; family UBA10030; genus JACQPT01. Next base: position 65,564 of record JACPSI010000120.1, on the reverse strand, counting down.
CGGGTTGGGCCAGAGCCTTCCAGAAGGAAAAGCAGCAAGCTACTGAAATCGCGATTCGCGCCGAGGTTTGGAAAGACATAAGAAACGCTTGAAAAAAATTAGGGAAAGGCGCGAGGAAAGTCAAGGAAGGGGCCGAAAACGGTTTGGGCGCATGGACAATTTAGCTTCGCGTGTGAACTTCCCTGGAGTGAACGCGCCTTTTTCGTTGATTATTCGAGTTATGTATGCAAGAGGAGTTGAATCGAAATAAATATTGCGGGCGGTGACATGGCGGAACCGCCGCGGACCCAGGATTTCCTCCGGGTTCTGTAAAGCGAATGTTGACGGGATCAGGCGGTCCGGTACGAATTTCAGGGAACAGCAAAGCACAAAAAACGGAATTCGTTTAACCTTTGCGGCGAGCGCGATGGGATACGTCCCCACTTTGTTCACAAGAGCGTTCCGTGTAACAGCGTCAGCCCCCACAAGAACACTTGCCGCATTTGAAAGATGTGAAAACACTGCGGCGTCCGCCACCACGGTTGTGGGAATGCCATGTTTGCCGAGTTTTTTTGCAAGAGTCAAGCCCTCGCGCGTAGGACGCGATTCCGTACAGATCACTCGAAATCGTCTCCCCTGGTTATGCGCGCGCAGTAATGTTTGAAGGACAACAGAGCTGAAAGAATGCGTTATCACCGTTCTGTTGTTTTTTATGAGCCGTGAGGCAGAGAGGGAAATCGCTTCAGAGGATTCGCCAAGTTGTCGGACATACTCTTTTACAACGGCTTTGACGATTTGCGAAAGTTTCTTTTCCTCAGATTCCTCCGAAACAGTCCTCATTATTCCCGCCAGATTTACAAGCGCGCCCATCGCGGGCTGTGCGTGAATCAAACGCTCAGAAATCCGGATGAGGTTGCTGCGAACATCGGACGGTCTGGAGTGTTGCATACGGACAACAAAATGGAGAACGGTGATCGCTGCTTTTCTAGTTATTGCAAGAGAACCGCTCGTCGTGTCGGACTCGATTTCCTTAATGCGTTGAAGGATTTCGCGAGGCAACGTCACAAAGGTGTCGGGAGTTTGGGTTCCACAAAAAAAAGTTTTTCACGTTCGATGGTCACAGTGCCTGCCGGGGCACGTCGTGGCTTGCGGACGTATTTCTTCTGCGTCATGGCGACGGGGACGGTTTTTGAATTCTTCATTTTGCTGTAGTACGCCGCGATGGCCGCAGCTTGCTCGATTGCCTGTTTGCCGGGCTCGCCTTTCCCTGTGCCGACTTTCAGCACAACATGAGAGCCGCTCGACCCGCGCGCATGGAACCAGAGGTCGTTAGGCTTTGCATACTTCACTGTCAACAGGTCGTTGTTCTCGCTGCTTTTTCCGACCCAGACCTCGAATCCACCGCTGACAGTAAAAATTCTGAATGGCACGCGCTCTTCATGTAATCGCTTCCCGTGTCTGTTGAGCCTCACGCCGAACGTGGTCAACAGGTCACGATGCTCGCTTGTGAATTTCTGGAGGCCCTCTGTCGACTCGAGATTATCCAGCTCCGTCAGAAGTCTGCGTCCGTCATGGACAAGCCGCGTCAGTCGATCCTTCCGCTGATGATTTTCTTCCTGCGCAGAGCGGGCTTTTTTTGATTTCTGAAAGTATCGCTCGGCGTTCTGGGTGGCAGTCAATGCCGGTTCAAGTTGGATCGTGAGTGTCGATGAAGGAGCGGCGAAAATGTTCTCCAGTTGAACTTTCTTCAAGCCCTTTCGGACAACCCCCAGGTTTGCCATGAGGAGCTTGCCGATCGTTTCGTATTCCTTCGCCCGGTCGCCTGACTGCATCTCCTGCGACAACTTTTGGAGGGTCCGCTCACTCCGTTCAACTTCGTGTGCCACAACCTTTGCGAGTTCGTTTTTTTGTTCGCAAAATTGCTTATCCCTCTGCTGGCCGGACACGAAGGTGCGAATCGCCTCGTGGATGGAAACAAATGTCCGCATCTCAAGATTCGCGTGTTTACTGAGAGGCACAATGGAAAATTCCTTTGGAAGTGAGCCGTCAAAGTAGATCCTGGGCGAGGGGCGAGACGTCAGGTTCGACAACAGGTCAACGTATGCGCTGAAGAGGGCGGAAACGTGTTGTGCGGCGGAAATATTAATGTCCTCCTGAATTCCGGCGCGGTCAATCAATTCTTGAACGAGTAGAGAGCCGAGTTGAGGAAACATTTTCTTCAGTGCCGTTTGCGCGGTCGCATCCTTGAGCGACGACAATGAAGCACCGAAATCCTTCCCGTTACTAAAGCCCTGGTACATGCTCTGCCGCGGCGCATAGATTGTTCCTACGGAGTCTTTTGGTTTGAGGAAAGATTGTTGTATGGTATAATCGGTCGTCACCAGGAACACGTTTGCTTTTGAGCCAAACATCTGAACGATGAGGCTTGCTTTCTCATCTGTACGGAAAATGACTTCCCGGTCCCCGAGTGAAAGCGACACGCTGCGGATCGTGCGTCCGACGAGCGGCTGAAACAGATTCACGGAATTCTTTTTCGCCCGCGCAAATGAATCGCGATGTGTAATGTAGTTCGCGGACGGCTCGCAGCTGACAACAACAAAATCCTCTTCACCGCAGCATATGATCAGTTCGTTCTTGTTCTGTGAAAAAATCTCGTGGAACTGTTTTCCGCTGAGGCGCTGGTCGAGGTCTCGAGCAACGTGCAGAAGTGTGTAATAATTGGCTATCATCCCGGCTTATGCACAGGCCAGCAAAAATTCAAGAATTTTGGAGGGAAAAGCAACGCATGCATGTGGATAAAGGGTGAACAATCCGGTGCAGATGATGTCTATAACTAATCCTTGCTCACCCTGCCGAATTTCCGTACATTTTGAATGAAAAGACATCAAAAACAGACCGGATTGAAACATTGATTGCGAGTATGACGGGCTTTGGCAAGGCCGAAGTCTCAAAAATGGGCATCTCAGCGCTCGTGGAAGCGCGAAGCGTGAACAGCAGGTTCCTGGAAGTGACGACGCGGCTTCCCCGTTCTCTTTCGCAACGCGAGAGGGACATCAAAGAAATCGCCCGGTCTGTACTCAATCGCGGCAGCCTGAATGTCGTCGTCAAAATCGAAAAAAATCTGAATGGCGCGGCGCCACTCAAGGTCAACGCGTCCGCAGCACGGTTGTACTACAAGCTTCTGAACGACCTCAGGAAAGCCATCAAGCTGCGCGAAAAAGTAAAGCTCGAACACATCCTGAATTTTTCGGAAGTGCTTGAAGCCGCGGACGAATCGGAAAGCGATGAAAAAGAATGGCACGTGGTGGAAGAGGCGCTGAAGGTAGCGCTCCTCCAGCTTGTGGAGATGCGCAAAAAAGAGGGCGCCGAACTCTCGGCGGACCTGCAACGGCGTGTGCAATGGATGGATGACGCGATTGGCCAGATTGAAAAACTCTCCGTTGAACGCATCCCGGAAGAAAAAAAACGGCTCCTCGAAAGAGTCGCGCAGCTTCTGACGGATAAAAACATCATCGACCAGAGCCGGCTCGAGCTCGAGGTTTCGCTCCTGGCGGACAAGCTCGACGTGACCGAGGAATGCGTACGCTACCGGAGCCACAACAAGTTTTTCCTTGAGGCACTGAAAGAAGAGCCCTCGGCTGGCAGAAAGCTGAATTTTCTCGTCCAGGAAATGAACCGTGAAGCAAATACCATAGGCTCGAAGGCAAACGACGCCGCCATGGCCCATCTCGTCGTTAAGGTGAAGGAAGAGCTGGAAAGAATCCGGGAACAACTGCAGAATATCGAGTGAGCCGGGGAAAGCTTATCGTGCTTTCCGCGCCCAGCGGCAGCGGAAAAACGACCATCGCGAAGGCGATCATGCAGAAATATCCCGAAATGCTGTTTTCCGTCTCGGCGACAACAAGGCCGATGCGCAACGAGGAAAAGGAAGGCAAAGACTACTTCTTTCTTTCACGTGAGCAGTTTGAGAAAAAACTGTCCACGCAGGACCTCGTCGAATGGGAAAAATATCCCGATGAAACGCACGGCAACTATTATGGGACCCTCAAAAGCGAAGTTGAGAGGGCGTTGACCGGTGGCCGTGTCATGCTGTTTGATGTTGACGTGAAGGGCGCTCTTTCCATCAAGCGCAAGTATCCCCAGGACGCTGTCTTGATATTTATCAAGCCACCGAGCTTTGAAGCGTTGAAGGAGAGACTCATAAACAGAAAAACGGAAGACCCTGCGACGATGCGGAGACGCCTTGAACGCGCAGAAATGGAGATGGAAAAAGGAAGAGAATTCGACTTCCAGGTTGTCAACGATGAGCTCGAACGAGCCATCGCCGAAATAGATGCAATTATTAAAGAACACACTCACTCAACAACGTTACAACACTAAGGAGGTACAACGCAGTGCCGTTAAAGCCAGTCGACATGGAGAAATTCATCAGCAACGTTTCAAACCTGTACGAAGCAATCGTCATCGCTTCCAAACGCGCACGCCAGGTCCATGATGAAATCAAGATCGAGCTCCGCCAGAGAATCGAGACGCTCAACCAGCTTTCGACGACGACGGAGGCCGAAGACGAGATGGACACCGCCGTCAACCCCGACCAGCTGAAAATCAGCCTGGAGTTTGAGCAACGTTCGAAACCTACCGATGTTGCATTGAAGGATCTGACTTCTGACTCCCTCGAATGGCGGTACAAAGAAGTCGAAGAAGTAAAACCAAAAGAAGAGGAAACCGAGTAACAGAACTCGTGCTGAAAGGAAAGCACATAGCGCTCGGAGTGACCGGCGGAATTGCGGCGTACAAATGCTGCTACCTTGTGCGTGAGATGAAGCGTGCCGGCGCAGACGTCAAGGTCATCATGACGCATTCGGCCACAAAGTTTGTCACGCCGATGACATTTTCTGCACTCTCCGGCCACGATGTTTACACGGACCTCTGGATGACGAATCAGGACACAAAGTCCGACATCGGCACGAGGCACATCGACCTTGCACAATGGGCGGACATTCTGTTGATCGCTCCTGCGTCGGCCAATTCGGTCGCCAAGCTGACGCACGGATTGGCGGATAATTTTCTCACCGTTGTTGCCCTCGCCTGCACCAGGCCCATCGTCCTTGCGCCGACGATGGACGCGGACATGTTTCTGAGCGAGATAACGCAGAAGAACCTGTCATTGTTAAGGGAGCGCGGGTATTTCGTTATTCCTTCGCCCGAGGGGGAACACGCCAGCGGTTTGAAAGGCCCGGGACGTTTGCCCGACATCGAGCCCATCATCGCATTTGTTGAGGATGTGCTGCGCAAGACGAACCAGGATCTGCAGAAGAAGCATATTCTTGTGACGGCGGGACCGACGTATGAGGCGATTGACCCCGTGCGATTTATCGGAAACCGTTCCTCGGGGAAAATGGGATTTGCCATCGCCAACGCGGCGGCCTTGCGGGGAGCTCGGGTAACACTCGTCAGCGGACCCGTTGCACTGGAAACACCGCGCAACGTGGAGCGGATCAACGTTGAATCGGCACAACAAATGCACGAAGCTGTCGCTGCCCGCGCAAAAAAGGCTGATGCGATCATCATGGCTGCCGCAGTTGCAGACTTTGCGCCGGAAAAACAGGCGAAAAACAAGATTAAGAAGAATGGTGCAACCAGTATCCCGGAGCTGAAACTTGCGCCGACCGTCGATATTCTCGAGTCGGTGGGTAAAACAAAAAACGGCCACGTCGTCGTCGGGTTTGCGCTTGAAACGGAAAACGAGCTGAGCAACGCAAAAGCAAAAGTGAGAAAGAAGAACATGGACCTGGTTGTCCTGAATTCTCTCAGAGAATCCGCCGATGTTTTCGGGTCGGACGCCAACGCCGTGACATTTATCGACAAAAAAGGAAAAGTCCAGAAACTCCCGAAGCTGTCGAAATTCGACGTGGCAAACGAGATTCTGGACAGAGTGAAAAAACTGTTGTAATTGCCCTTCCGAAGGTAAGGATGAGACTCCCGGAGTCTTACAAGCGCATCGTCTCTGTGAGACTCCGGGAGTCTTCCACGGCGAACCTTCGGAAGGTTTAACAAGACTACAACGCAACATGTAGCCCGGCATTAAATGCCGACCTACGGTTTCCATGCCCACCCCGCAAGAAGAATTCGACGAAATCCTTTCCAACGCTGAAAAGTACCTTAAGCAGGAGAAAGAACTGTATGGCGATATCGTCTTTGTCGGAAAGCCTGAGGCCGGAGTGAAAACTCCCTCTCCGACGCCCGCTGTCGCAGAAAAGTCAGAGGTCGATTTGTTTGGAAACCGTGTCGAAGCCTCTGTCAAAAAAGTGTCGGAGCCGGCGGTTTTCCGGTATCCCAACGAGCCATGGGTTGCCGCACAAAGCCTGGATGAACTCAACCGGCTCATCTGCAACTGCACGAAATGTCCGTTGGGGTTTACCCGCACAAAGTTTGTGTTCGGCGTTGGAAACCCCAAAGCAGAAATCGTGATCGTCGGCGAAGCGCCGGGTGCGGACGAAGACGCCCAGGGCGAGCCATTTGTCGGCAGGGCGGGGCAACTGTTGAACAAGATACTGGAAGCGATCCGGTTCAAGCGCGAGGAAGTGTATATCTGCAATATCCTGAAATGCCGCCCGCCGAACAACAGAGACCCCCAGCCGGAAGAAATCGACGCGTGCGAGCCGCACCTCTGGAGGCAGCTCGAGATTATCAAACCGAAATTGATCCTCTGCCTGGGCCGCATTGCTGCGCAGGTGTTGATGAAAACGAATGCCTCGCTCTCCCAGTTACGCGGAAAAGTGCACGAATACCATGGCATCAAACTCATGGTGACGTATCACCCCGCTGCACTGCTTCGCAACCCGAACTGGAAGCGGCCAACGTGGGAAGATGTCCAGGTGTTCCGGAAGATGTACGACGAGATGAAAAAATGATGACCTTCCGAAGGTTTCATCGTGTTCTCAGGACCTTCGGAAGGTTTTCCCGCTGAATCGAAATTTCTTCGGTACGCAGGTTTGTCCGCCTTCAACCGACAAATAAAGGAGCCAATGCTATGAACATCGCGAAGGTCACGCTTAGAAATGTTATCGTTATATCTCTGGTTGTGTTGTCGACAGCCCCAGCACACTCTCAGGTTAAGAAATACGGAATCAAATCGGGGATCGTTACGTTCGAACAGGATATGAAAATGGGCGGGAAATTCTTTCAGAAGAGCAAACATATCGTCTACTTTGACGACTACGGAATGAAGGAATGCAAGGAGACCTTCGAAAACGAAGTGCTAACAGAATCTTTTTTTAGCAACGGCAAAGATTTGGTGAAGGTCATTCATGAACAAAAGACTGCGTACTTCTCCGGGCCTGCATCAGCCGGAACCGAGTTGAAGGTGGACTGGAGTGAAGTCTCAGAGAAGGATAAGAAAGCAGGAATTGCTAAGAAATTAGGGTCGAAAACCGTCGCGGGAAGAATCTGCGATGCGTATGAATACAAGCAGAGTTCTTCAGCCATGGTGTATGCAGGCTGGAACGGCATCTGCCTTTTTTCGGATGTCACAGGAGGGGGAATGCAGACGATCGCCCAGGCTGTCAAGCTGGAGGAAAACGCGAAAGTTCCTCCCGAAAAATTCGAAGTTCCCAAAGGATATACAACAAAGTCAGCATTCTGATTCTGTGGAACGCAGGTCCCGTATCGGTCTAAGGTAGATGAACAACAGCTCTTACATCCAAAACCTGAAGCAAGCCTGGCGCGACGAAATGCTCAGCGCTGCAAACTACCGTGCCCTTGCTGCGAAGGAACGCGATAGTCGCCGGAAATCTATTTTGCTGAAAATGGCCGATGCCGAGGACAAACACGCTGCGCGGTGGGCTCAACGCTTGAAGGACCTCAGTGCTCACCCGGGAGAATTTTCTGAAACGCTGGCCGAGCGCGCCCGTCGGTGGATGATGTTAAAAAGCTCTCCAGACGTCGCGGCGCAGATGCTCGAAGCCGGTGAAGCGGGGGCTGACGCTCTTTATGAAACGATGCTGGCACAGACCGAAAGCAAGGCAGATAAGAAGGCAATTCTCGAATTCCAAAAGGAAGAAAAAGCGCACAGCCTGATGCTCGAAGAAATGCTGGATGGCCGAGGCCACCCCCCGCACCATCCGCAAAGCAGGCTCGATTCGATTTTCCGTCGGGAGAAATGGCATGTGCGTGCCGGGGGCTGGATTGGCCAGGCGATTTACGGCGTCAATGACGGCCTCGGCGCTGCATTTGGCGTCGTGAGCGGTGTGGCGGGAGCGACGAACACCAACAGCGAGTTTGTGCTTTTGAGCGGTTTTGCGGCAGCCATTGCTTCTGCGCTCTCGATGGGGAGTGGGGCTTACCTTGCAACAAAATCGGAGCGAGAGGTATATCAAGCGGAACTGGAACGCGAGAAAAAAGAAATCGAGGAAAACCCGGAGGAAGAAAAGGAAGAGTTGGAGTTGTTTTACCAGTTGAAGGGATTTTCGCCGAAGGAAGCGAAGCGGATGGTTGCACGGCTGGCGAAAGAGCCCGACCACATGCTGAAAACACTGGCGCACGAGGAGCTGGGACTCTCCGAGCAGTCTTTCCCCAAGCCCTGGAGCGCAGCGGCGAGCGCAACGATCTCCACAGCAGTGGGAGCAATGGTGCCGGTGCTGCCGTTTATTTTCTGGACAGGCATGACGGCGCTAGGCATCTCGTTCATCGTGAGCACCGTTGCACATTTCATCGTCGGAGCCTCGAAAGTCGTCGTCACCGGTCGCTCATGGCTCAAGAGCGGGACGGAAATGACACTTGTCGGGCTCGGTGAAGCCGTAATCACCTACATGATCGGGTTATGGATTGCGCCGTTAATAGACTAATTCTATAAATACGCCGATCTCCACGTCGGGGAAAAGCGAATCAGGAGTTTTCAAATGGCAGAACCACGCAAGATTTTTGACCTCAACACCATCCCTTCGATCTCCACCGAAGGCCGTGTCCCTCCGCAAGCGATGGACATTGAAATGGCCGTGCTCGGAGCCATGCTTCTGGAAAAAGAAGCCATCGGCAAGGCGTTGGAAGTGTTGAACGAGAATGTTTTCTACAAGCCCGCGCACACGAGCATCTTCAAAGCAATGATCGGCCTTTTCGAGCGCAGCGAGCCAGTGGACTTGATCACACTGAGCGAAGAGTTGCGAAGGCGCGGGGAGCTGGAAAAAATCGGCGGAGAGTATTATCTCACCGAGCTGACCGGGAAAGTCACGAGCGGGGCGAATGTGGAATTCCACGCCCACATCATACTCGAGAAGGCTTTGATGCGTCAGCTGATAGCGACGTCTTCGGAAGTGATCGGCAGGGCGTTCAGCGATTCGGAGGATGCTCTCGATTTATTGGACAACGCCGAGCAGCGGATTTTCGACATCTCCGAACAACGGATGAAGAAAAGCTTCGTCTCGATGAACACCGCCGTCCACAGCACGATGGAGCTTTTACAAAGTATCCACGGCAAACATAGCGGCGTGACGGGCGTACCGTCCGGATTTGCCGATTTGGACAACCTGACCGGAGGATTTCAAAACTCCGACCTCATTATCGTTGCCGGACGACCCAGCCAGGGAAAAACCGCGCTTGTGCTTTCTCTTGCCCGCAACGCGTCTGTCTTGCATGACAAGTCCGTCGGCTTTTTCAGCCTGGAAATGTCTAATCAGCAACTGGTCATGCGCTTGATTTGCGCCGAGGCAAGAGTTGACGCGCATAAAGTACGGACGGGGCGCCTCCCCGAAGACGAATGGCGCAAGCTCAGCACGAGCGTTGGAAGACTGTACAAGGCAAAAATCTTTATCGACGACACACCCTCCCTGGGCATTCTCGAGTTGCGAGCGAAAGCAAGAAGGCTGAAGGCAGAACACAACATCGACATGATCGTTGTCGACTATCTGCAACTTATGCAGGGGCCGAAAGCGGCGCCGAGCCGTGAGCAGGAAATCTCGGCTATCTCGCGCTCACTCAAGGCGCTGGCAAAGGAAATCAATGTTCCTGTCATAGCGCTTTCGCAGTTAAACCGCGCTGTGGAGAACCGGAGCGACAAGCGTCCCGCCCTTGCCGATTTGCGTGAATCCGGAGCGATCGAGCAGGATGCCGACGTGGTGATGTTTGTGCATCGCCCGGAAATGTATGGTATCACGGAGGAAGACGGGGAACCGACAGAAGGGCTCGCGCAGATTATCATTGGTAAGCAGCGCAACGGGCCGACAGACTCCGTGAAAGTTTCCTTCATCAAGCAATACGCGAGGTTTGAAAGCTACAAGCCACTGAGTGTCGATATGTTGATGCCGCCCGAAGGCCCGGAGACGCCGTTCTAGAAAAAACCTCGTCACGGGAACATCCCTCGACTCCCCGCCTGCCTTGAAGTTCAATAAGGCGGGCAGGCGCTCGGGATGTTCTTCATTTGTTTGGTTTATTAAAAGAAAAAAGTAACAAGTCACCCTGAGCGAAGTCGAAGGGTGCACTAGCTTGGAGGAGGCCTGACTCCCTCGTGATGATTCTTTTTTCTCATGAAAACCGCAAAAACTAACCGGTCGCGCTGAGCGAAGTCGAAGCGCCCCTCTGCGTGAATTGATGTCTGAAGCCTGGGTCTACATTCTCCTCTGTTCTGATGGAACCTACTACACCGGCAGCACGGTAGATCTGGACCATCGCGTTGAGCAGCATCAAGCCGGTGTGTATGATGGTTACACGGCAGCACGACGTCCTGTAAAGTTGCTCTGGTCGGATGAGTTTCCTGATAGGGACCAGGCATTCGATGTTGAGCGGCAGATCAAGAAGTGGACACGAAAGAAAAAAGAAGCATTGATGAATGGAGATTTCCAACTGCTGCATTGGCTCGCCGAATGTAAGAACGCCACGCATTTTAGAAACAAGGAGCCTAAAGAAAAGGAATCACAGCCGGGGAATAAGTAGCTTAGAGCATCCCTCGACTTCGCTCGGGATGAGCGGAGCCGAAGGGTGCACTCGTCAAGAGCATTCTTCAATAGGACCGAGTTGTATTTTTTTTAAGAGGAATCAACAAGAACCAATCAGTCGCGCTGAGCGGAGTCGAAGCGCGCACTTAGCTTAGAATCATGCCCCAGCGCCAGCCGGCTTTAAAATTCATCTTCATCACTCTGCTCATTGATGTCACGGGGTTTGGCATCATCATCCCTGTTATGCCGAAGCTCATTCAATCGATGACGGGCGGAACCATCAGCGAGGCTGCGAAGTACGGTGGCCTGCTGATAGCAGCGTACGCGATCGTGCAGTTTCTTTGCGCTCCGATCGTCGGAGGTCTGAGCGACCGCTTCGGACGAAGGCCCGTCCTGCTTGCGTCGTTGTTCGGTTTCGGTTGCGATTATATGTTCCTGGCTTTTGCTCCCACAATCGGTTGGCTGTTCTTGGGCCGCATTATTGCCGGAGTTATGGGGGCAAGCTTCACAACAGCGGGCGCGTATATTGCCGACATCAGCACGAAGGAAAACAGGGCGCAGAATTTCGGGATGATTGGAGCTGCATTCGGCCTTGGCTTCATTATCGGACCTATTATCGGCGGGTTGCTGGGAGGATTCGGCGCACGCGTCCCGTTCATGGCAGCCGGGGCACTGACCATCCTTAACTGGCTCTACGGCTTTTTCATCCTGCCCGAGTCACTGAAGCCCGAGAACCGCCGTCAGTTTGACTGGCGACGTGCCAATCCCGTTGGAACATTAATAAGCATTTTTCGCTATCCGGTCATCGTCGAACTTTTTATTGCGCTCGCCCTCGTGTACATTGCCGCACATGCCGTACAAAGCAACTGGGCCTACTATACCATTGAGAAGTTCCAATGGGATGAATCCATGATCGGCATTTCTCTCGGCGTCGTTGGAATTGTATTTGCTGTTGTGCAAGGATGGCTCATCCGGATCATCATCCCTCGGCTGGGTCAGCATCGGAGTGTCTATGTTGGCCTGGGCTTTTATACTGCCGGCTTTGTGTTATTTGCTTTTGCGGCGTCAAGCTGGATGATGTTTGCATTTACTGTTGTCTACTGCCTGGGAGGCATTGCGGGGCCCGCGCTCCAGGCAATCATGTCAGGCATCGTTCCGGCGAATGAACAGGGCGAATTGCAGGGCGGATTCACGAGTATGGCAAGTTTCACGGCAATCATCGGGCCACCTATGATGAATACAATTTTTGCGTACTTTACGGCAAAGAACCCCCTCGGGTATTTCCCCGGAGCCGCGATGTTACTGGGGGCAATCCTTACAGGCGCAAGCATTGTGCTGGCGCGCCTGGCATTGAGAGCGAGGCCGACGCAAGCGTGACGTTTCCAAAGAGACTCCACACATGTCACCTATGAGAATCGCAAGTAAAACGATTATTCTCTTTCTTCCGTTTACGTGCCTCATTGCCCAGGAAGGGACTTTCTCCGTGTCGGGTTCTTACGCTCGGGGCATCATGAGCATGGGAAGTGTAAATAGTACGCTCGACCGAACGGTGTTCAACTGGAACAGTGTGCTTGGACTTTCCATGGCGCCATTTGACCACTTTAACTCTCTGGGAACTGTCACTGCGAAGATTGCCTACCGTTATGATCGCGATTTTGGGCTCTTTGTTTCCTATTTTCGTTTCAGCAATCGGGTTGACAACGGGTTCCATGGCGATGGAAGTTTAGATGGAGATCGCTACGACCTCGCTCTGGAGCGTTCCCTGGGTTCTGAAAACTTAGCCCTCGGAGTTGCATACTTCTTTCCTCCGCTGGAGTATGAGGCAGAAGCGTATGCTTTTGTTGAGGCTGGGTCCGTGCGTGCCTTTGCGCAGGCAAAAACATTCGGCACACAAACCGTCAAGAACGCCGAATCCGACAGCACGTTCGTGTTCCACAACGTCGTTGCTGATTACTCCAAAACGAGAATGTTTGTCGGTGTCGGAACGGGCGTTTCGATTCCCTTGTTTTCTTCATTCCGGGCGACGGCGGAGGCGAGGTATACAGTGGCGAAAATCGGAAAGATAGATGGCAGAATCACCGTCGAGCAAGGAACGTTCGATGATCCGTCAGTCTCGGAGTTTGATTTCTCATTGTTGTTGCTGAGTATTGGGTTAAGCCTACATTTTTGAGGACTATTGCCATGAAACGAAGAACATTTCTTTCTTTACTTCCTGCTGGTGTGGCGCTCTCGCCCTGGCCGGGATTCACTGGATTTGGCGAAGATGACGACTTGCTTATCTGCAAAAACAAGTTTGCGATTGCCGTTTCTCTCGGGCTTCACAACAAACCCATCGGCGACGTGGTGGTGGAAATAGGCAAGACGTTTGTCGGGACGGAGTATGTGGCACATGCGCTTGAAGTCCCGGGCGAAGAACGGCTCATTGTGAACATGAGCGGGCTCGACTGTGTCTCGTTCTACGAAAACGCGCTGGTGTTTGCACGGTGCGTTAAGAAAAACAGGATGACGTTCGATGACTACAAGGCGGAACTGCAGTTTATCCGGTATCGCAACGGAAAAATCGACCGATACCCGAGCCGCCTGCACTACACGTCGGATTACATTCATGACAATGAAAAAAAGGGTGTCTGGAAGAACGTGACGAAGGATCTCGGCGGCGTGCGATTTGCCAAAACGGTCAATTTTATGTCCACGCACCCAGAGAGCTATCTCCAGCTGAAAGAGAACTCGGAATTCGTGAAAACAATTCAGCAACAAGAGCAGGAAATCAACGCGAGAGAATTGTTCCATGTTCCGAAGGATTTTGTTGCAGGAATATCCGGCAAACTCCTCAACGGCGACATCCTCGGCATCACCACGGACATTGAAGGCCTTGATACTTCGCATACCGGCGTTGTGATTCGCCGAAACGGTGAGGCATACTATCTCCATGCGCCGCTTGCAGGAAAGAAAGTGACGATTTCAGAAAAACCGCTTGCAGACTATCTTGCAGGAAATAAGAGACAAATCGGGATTATGGTAGCGAGGCCGCTTGAACCGGCCGCATAAACGTGGGACAACTCGAAATCATCAGGGGCGACATTACCCGGCTCGTCGTTGATGCCATCGTCAACGCGGCGAACAATTCTCTGCTGGGTGGCGGAGGGGTTGACGGGGCTATTCATCGAGCCGCTGGCCCGAAGTTGCGTGAAGAGTGCATGAAACTGGGCGGATGCGACACAGGGAACGCAAAAATCACAAAGGGCTACAACCTGCCGTCGAAATATGTCATTCATACCGTGGGACCAGTCTGGCAAGGAGGAAGTCATAACGAAGATATTCTGTTGGCGAGTTGTTATCGCTCTTCGTTCGAATTGGCAGAGCTACACGGTATGAGAACATTGGCATTTCCCTCCATTAGTACGGGAGCATACGGTTTTCCTGTTGAGAAGGCATCCACCATCGCTCTTCAAGAAATCCAAAATGCCTTTCACAGGAATGAAGCATTAGAAAAGGTGACGGTTGTTTGCTTCGACCAGCATACGTATGACGTTTATCTTGAAAATCAGAAACAATTAATCAATGACTAGTTCTCGAACGATGATGAACATCTCTTTTTCGGCCATTATTGCTGCCGCGTCAATAATATGTAGTTCTCTCTCTACGGCGCAACAACCCATTCTCAGCCCGCGCGATTCCGTCGAGGTGAGAATCGCAGGAAAACGCATTTTCATTGACTATGGCCGCCCGTCGATGAGAGGAAGGAAAATTTTTGGAGGGTTACGACCGTTCAACCAGTGGTGGCGCACCGGAGCAAACGAGGCAACGTCGTTTAAAACAGAAGCAGACCTCGTCTTGGGGGACAGCCTCATTCCGAAAGGCGAATATACGTTGTACACCTTGCCCTCAGAAACACAATGGAAAATCATGATCAACAAACAGACAGGACAGTGGGGGACGGTCTACAATCCGGAGTACGACCTTGTCCGGCTACCGTTGAAAAAGCGCACGTTGAAAGAGCCGGTCGAGAAACTCACGATTGAATTGGCAAAAACCAACACGACATCCGGCGTCCTGAAAATTATGTGGGAGACGACAGAGGTGTGGATCGATTTCAAAGTGAAAACAAACAACAAACAGAATTCTCATTGAAGACGGAGACGTTGACATGTCGACAAAAATCACGGTGCGAACGGACGGAAGCATTCGGGTGGAAGGCGATTTTGAGTTGTTCGACAAGGAGGGGAACAAGTTCGATCTCGCAGGCAGGACTCGGATAGCTCTTTGCCGGTGCGGCCACAGCAAGGATAAACCGTTTTGCGACAGTACACACAAAGAAATTGGCTTTCGTTCAGAAATCAAAGCCCGAGCCCTTCCCCCGCCCGAGCCAAAGCTCTGAACTTCGTCATTCGAAGTTCTTTCTGTTCGATATTGTTTATTCACTCTTTTTCCTGACGCTGTCTCCTCACCTCGTACAAAAACACCGCGCTTGCGCTGGCCACGTTAAGGGAATCGATGCTGTTTTCCATCGGGACAGCAACAATGTCGTCGCAACACTCAAGCACGCGAGAAGAAACGCCGTTTCCTTCGCTGCCGAACACCAGGCAGCAATTCTGTTTCAAATCTGCCCTTGCCGGGGTTTTCTGTTCTGCGTGCGGATGAGCCGCAATCACACGTGTATCATGGTTTTGCTTCAATGCTACAAGCGAGTCCGTCAGGCTTGAGCATTCAATGACCGGAAGTTTGAAGACCGCCCCCATGGAATTTCTGACTGCCCTTCGCAGATACGGACTGCTCGAGGTTTCGCCGACAAGTAAAGCCTGAACACCGAACGCAGCACAATTGCGCACGAGAACACCAAGGTTTTCCGAGTTCGTCAACCCGTCGACTGCTACGAAAAAATGAGGCCGTACATTTCGTGCCAGAATCTCCTCGAGGGTTCCCGGCATCGGGATTTTTCCCACGGCCATAATCCCCTGATGCAAGGGAAACCCGACGATAGTCTCCAGCAGTTTCTTCTCTGCCACAAAGACCTCGATGTTCTCCCTTCGAGATTCAATCGAATTCCTGTACGTTGCAAGCCACTGCGGTGTCAGAAGGGTTGAAACGACGTTCACATCGCTTTCAAGTAATCGCCGCACAACCTTTTCGCCCTCAGCGACGAAGATCCCCTTCTTCCGGTGCTCAACAGCCTGTCTCAGAGTCCGGTAAGGTTGAAGCGAGGGGTCGTCCAGATTCCTGATGTGAATTTCGTTCATCATAAAGTATTGGAATTATCGCATCATACAAAAAACTTCCTGAAAGTGCTTTGCACGAAGTAGAGTTATTTGGTACATTGACCGCGCCTCTGATGAAATCAACTCCAAAAAAGAAGGTTGTCGTGCTGGGCTCGGGGTTCGCTGCCCTGAGTTTTCTCAAGAACATCGACCTCGATCTCCTCAACGTGACAGTAGTCAGCCCGCGGAACCACTTTATTTTCACGCCGCTGTTGCCGAGCACAACGGTCGGGACGATTGAATTTCGAAGCATCATCGAACCCATTCGCTCTGTCCGCTCGAACGTCGAGTATTTCCAGGCCGAATGCACCGCTATTGATGTCAAGAAACGTGTCATACGATGCGAGGGACAGTTTGACAGAAAAGAGTTCAAGCTGAACTACGATATACTTGTCATGGCCGTGGGCGCTTCCGTAAACACCTATGGAGTCCCGGGCGTGAAGGAACACGCCCTTTTCCTCAAGGAATTATCGGATGCACGCGCAATTCGGCAAAGAATTGTCGAATGCTTTGAGCAGGCAGCGCAACCGATGGTTTCGAGTGAGGAACAGGACCGTTTGCTCCACTTTGTTGTTGTGGGCGGCGGGCCAACGGGAGTCGAGTTTGCGGCGGAGGTGCACGATTTCCTTGAAGAAGATATCCGAAGAATCTACCGTGAGCTTTCGGCAAAAGTCAGCATTCTGCTGCTTGAGGCGACAGAACACATTCTCAGCACATTCGACGCTGCGCTCAGCGATTACACTGCGCGGCTCTTTAAACGACAGAATATCCAACTGCGTACAGGCTCGCTGGTTACTAAAATAGACGCTAAGAACATTTATTTAAAGGACAAAACAAGAATTCCCTACGGGCTCGTTGTGTGGACGGCCGGTGTTGGTCCGCAACCCTTGGTCAAAACGTTAACGCTGGAAAAGGATTCATTCTCCCGGCTTCAAACCGACGGTTTTTTTCAGGTTTCAGGCGCACAAGGACTGTATGCCCTGGGCGACTGTGCAACGCCGAGAGGCCAAAACTTTCCAGCGACGGCGCAGGTCGCCCAGCAGGAAGGAAAGTATCTAGCTCAAATGCTTTCGAAAAGAGAACGAGGCCTTCCCGTAAAACCTTTTCAGTATCGTCACTATGGGATGCTTGCCTACGTAGGAAGTAACCGGGCGCTGGCGGATCTTGCTGCTGTGAAAGGCAAAGGGTTTTCCACGTGGTTGTTCTGGAGGTCGGCATACCTGACGCGACTCGTAAGTTTCAAAAACAAGGTCCTCGTTGTCTTCGACTGGTTCAAGACTCTGGTTTTTGGAAGGGATATCAGCAGGTTTTAGCGAAAGGGATGAAACCAAGTCGGAAAGAGAAGCTCACCCGGCGCTGACCGTTGACAATCGGCCAAAAACGTTGTACCATTGCTCGCTGTAGCGTTCATGCTCCTATGACAATGTATCTTTGGAGGTGTTGTCATGACGATCAAAGAAAAAATGCACGGAGATGTTGCCGTTATATCCCTGAAGGGTAACCTCATGGGTGAGCCCCACACGACGGAGCTCCGCGACAAGATCTACGGCCTACTGCAAGAAGGATTCAAAAAAATGGTGCTCGACCTCAAAGGCGTCCGGTGGATCAACAGTTCCGGCCTGGGAACTTTGATTGCCTCTCTCACCTCAGTGAAAAACAAAGGCGGGGATTTGCGTCTGGCTGCATTGACTGACAAAGTTGAGAGCGTTCTTGTTGTTACCCAGTTGGTCAAAGTTTTCAAGGAGTATGAGACCGTCGAACGGGCGGTCGCAAGCTACAAGCAGTAGCCTGTCAGGGAGGCTGCATGGCGAATCCTACCAAAGTCTCATCGGCCGTCGGTAAGAAGACCGCCACCATTGAAATGACCGGGGACATCTCCGACCAGTCA
Source organism: Ignavibacteriales bacterium (assembly GCA_016193365.1). GTDB lineage: Bacteria > Bacteroidota > Ignavibacteria > UBA10030 > UBA10030 > JACQPT01. The sequence continues at coordinate 47,514 of JACPSI010000120.1, read as the reverse complement.
GAAGAAGCAATCCTTGGCGCGTATCATGACATAACTGCAAAACGCGCCAAAAACATCCTGCTCAAATTCCATCCTGAAACCTTCATCAACAGCGCGGGCCTCCGCGTCATCATTTCTCTCGCACTTGAATGCGAACAAAAAAAACAATCCCTCCGCGCAACCGGCCTTTCCTCCCACATGCGAAAAGTCTTCGATATCATTGGACTCACGGAGCATCTCGGCATTCACGAGACGGAAGAAGATGCACTGAAGGGCTGGTGACGTCCTAAAGCTTCATCCCACAATCCACGGTCTCTCAATAAATCATTTAAAGCCTTGGAATGTTACAAATAAAATTGGAGGGAGCGGGGTTTGCCAAGAGAATTGCGTAGCCAAATTCTTGTGCTAACAGGTGCCGGTATTGTTCTCGGTATTGTGACTTGGACGTTTAGCCTGCACCAGTTTGTTCTCGCGAAGGGCTCCGGTTGGTCTCTTGCGCTACTCGCCTATTCTATAGGCATCAATCTTTTGGCAGTCGGACTTCATGCTGCACTTGTAACGGTCGGATACCGCGCAAGGATCATCGATCCTCCTGATCTGAAGAGTCTAAGAAGCCGCGCCGCGCAGTTGTTTTTTGCTCTTGTGGCCCTTTCGGTGGCATTCGTCATGGCGCGTCTCGTGCAGCCAATATTTGGAGTCAATGAAAGAGCATATGTAGTTCGTCCCACTGATTTCCTGGCAATATTTGGAATTGTACCATTGTTGGCACTTATAGTCCTGATTGTTGTGCTAGCAATTCAACCAATCGTGAAACGGTTGCGTTCAAAAGCTGGACCACGTAAAACCGTTCTTACCATAGCATTGATCGCAGGATTTCTTCCTCTTGCTCCATTTCTTGTTTCTAATACCCCTCTGAACTTGTTGAGTATCCTACCATCTTATGAATGGTTCACGGACCTTCGGGGATACAGGCCGACTCACGAAACCGATCTCGTTGTAGTAGAGGTCCGAGGAGTACAGAACTGGGATCTGGTACGATTTCTTCATAGCTACAATCCAGCGAGGATTGTCGTAATTCCTTCTGTCGATGAGCTGCAAGATGAGTTTTTGACTAGCCTAAACACAATCTCGCGTCCGGATTCAAAGATTTTGCTGGCGATAAGTGAGGGCGTTTCCAGTTATGTACGAACATCCAAAATGTACTCCAATCTCACATTTGCAGCAGGCGGATTTTTTTGGAGAGCGCCCGTCGGCCGGATATTTGATGACAACGATGCCTTAACTGCACCATTTCTGCTTGCGGCAGAACGAAATGGAACGATCACATCCAAATCCTTTGAGAAATTCAAAAACGAGGAACATCTCCTCCTTGCTGAAGAATATTCAAGACATCCATGGCTTGATGCATCAGCGGATGCACAAGGCAATACTTGGAACTTCACGGCGAACAGCTGGAGCTGGAAATGGTCAGAATACAGAGTTGTCCCTGGTAAGGGTGTGGACTCAGTACTGAGACGGTCCAGCCAATGGTCGTTAGACAGTCTAGGGCGGAAGACAATTATCGTCAACTTCCTCGCAAAGTATTCAAGCATCCTTGCCGGAAATGATCTCTCCCTCGGGGGAATGTTCGCACGAATTCTCGTGAGCGCGGAGCATGCCGAGTTTCGGAAAATTGTTTCATCGAGAATTACAGGGTTAATTGGATTAGTTCTGCTTCTGATCAATGCATGGTGTTATTACCGCATGCGTGCATGGGTTGGGCTTGGACTTTCACTCCTGATAAACCTTTTCGCATTCGGGCTTGCGCTCCTTGTCTACGTGGAAACATCGGTTATTCTTTTTTTAACACCTATGATTTTTGGAATAGGTTTCTTCACTGTGATATTATTTCCATACGAACTGAGCCGAGAACGATCAGAGAATTTGGAAGAACGGACTCGTCTTGCAACAGAACTCAAAACGGCGAGGGAAATGCAATTTGGATTGATGCCCTCAGAAGACCCAAAAGTTCCGGGCTACGATATCGCGGGGGTCTGTGTTCCCGCTTCGGAAGTGGGAGGAGATTTTTACGATTACCTCTGGCTGGATAGGAAACAGACAAAACTTGGCATTGCCGTGGCTGACGTGTCGGGAAAGGCAATGAAAGCAGCAATGACAGCCGTAATGACGAGCGGGATGTTGTACAGCGAGGCTGAAAAGAGTCAAAGTGCAAAGTTGATTCTTGCTAGAGTCAATAGAACTTTGTACCTGCGGTCTGATAAGCGTATCTTCACAGCTTTGTCATTCTCTGTGATTAATACAAAAGCGAAGTTGTTAACCTACTCGAGCGCCGGACAAATGGCTCCTCTCATTACGCTCAACGGATCTTTCTCTTATCTTAAGCCGCCCGGCGTTCGGCTACCTCTTGGACTGAAAGAACAAGTTCGATACAAGCAAATCCGGGTGAAATTGAAGAAAGGTAATACATTAATTTTGTACACGGACGGCATTTCTGAGGCGATGAACAGCAAGCAAGAAATGTATGGTTTCGATCGCCTCGAAAGATGCGTTAAAGAAGCCAACGGAACGGCTCGTGATGTTAGGGATAGGATTCTCGATGATGTTCGCGCATTCGCCGGGACAGCACCGCAGCATGATGATATGACTGTCGTTGTGGTGAAAGTGGATTAGCATGTTTAAGTCTAAATACTGGTCTGGCGTATATGTCGCAACAATGGGTTGGTGGGGTTTGTTAGCGTTGGTGAGATTCGTCAAGATGTCGGATATGCGATTAAATCCTACAGTCGGTATGATGCTTGCTCCAAGCCTTGTTGTTCTGATGATACTTGCAAGCGGTTTTGTCGGTTACCAGACTGAGGCTATACGAAGAAAAAAGAATCTCCTTTGGGGTTTGCATGCGATTGTGGGAGGCGTTGGTGCAGCAGGGTTGGTTCCATTGACATCTGAGGTCGTGAGAGATTCAAACACGATATTTGCAATCCTCAGGCAATCCTTGTTGTTCCCGATTCTGTATGCGGTGGTCGCCTGGCCATTCTATAGGCTTGGGAAAAAAAGTAAGATCTGGATCCGTGAGTTAAAACAAAAAGGGTCAAGGCTCAGACTGAAAGATGCTGCTAAAATTATGGTGAGTGATTTTGGAATGGCGATCTTCAACGAAATCTCTACCGATAGGCGTTGGGTCTACGCAATTTCATATATGCTCACCGGTTTTGGGCTTTTTCTTTTATATCCTCCGATGACGTTCTCGCCCACAATAAAAATCACCGTATGGTTTCTCACCGCGGGCTCGCTCGTGGTCATTTCTCTTGTGATTTACGCGGAAGTTCTGGAAAAAAGTGGAGCCAAAGAAGAGCTGAGAATCGCTCACGACATGCAAATGGGGCTTATGCCGAATGAGGACCTCGTCGTGAGAGGTTTTTGACATTTCAGGGATTTGCGTTCCCGCCAGCGAAGTGGGCGGAGATTTTTATGACTATGTCTGGCTCGACAGGAAGAAAACGAAACTTGGCCTTACGTTGGCCGATGTGTCGGGAAAAGCCATGAAAGCTGCGATGACGGCCGTGATGACGAGCGGTATGCTCTACAGTGAAGCGCTGCGGAATCAAAGCCCAAGAGAAATTCTTGCCCGCCTTAACCGGCCGCTGTATCTGAGGTCCGACAAACGCGTATTTACAGCTCTTTCGTTTGCCACGGTCGATCTCAAGACAAAGAATCTCACCTACTCGAGCGCCGGGCAATCACAACCTCTTCTGATTCGCAATGGAATGGTAAGCTATATCAGGACAAAAGGCGCGCGATTGCCGCTCGGTGTAAAACAAGAGCTTGAGTACAAGGAAATCACCATGAGGCTGCGAAGAGGCGATACCGTCGTGTTCTACACCGATGGCGTGCCGGAAGCGATGAACAATGACAATCAACTGTATGGTTTCGAGCGGTTTGAAAGCCTCACGAAAGAGAATCATGGGTCAACAGCAAAGGAGCTGAGGGATGCCATTGTTCACGATATCAGATTGTTTACGAAAAATGTTGAACAGCACGATGATACGACAGTCGTGGTGGTGAAGGTACAATAGATGCCGTCCATTATTGGCCATACGATCGCCTCCGTGGGGTTTGGAAAGCTCTTTTCACAAGAAAGACAGGACCTCAGGTTTTGGCTGCTTGCAGCTTATTGTTCATTGATCCCGGACGGCGATGTAATTCTTTTCTACTTCGATGTTCCCTACGGCCACATGTTTGGCCATCGGGGGTTCTCGCACTCAATTTTGTTTGCGGTCATTCTCGGCTTTTCTGTCACACTCCTCTTTTTTCGCGATATCCCAAAGTATTCACCGCAATGGTGGCGGTATGCAGCTTTTTTCTCTCTTGTGACCGCATCCCATGGATTGCTGGACGCGCTTACGTACGGCGGATATGGCGTTGGTTTCTTTGTGCCGTTCAGCTCACAAAGATATTTCTTTCCTTGGAGGCCGATAGAAGTTGCGCCTATCGGCGGGTTGACGCGATTTTTCGGCCCAGAAGGTTGGCGGGTCATTCGTTCGGAACTTATCTGGATCGGCATTCCCACTGCAGCGGCAATAACGGCTGCATCTCTTACCCGGCGGCTCCGTAGAAATAAGAAGAAGTCATCAATGGAAATCCACACATGAGACCGCTCCTGGCGATAAAATTCTTCCTTGCTGGAATGGTAATTTTTATCGTCGCATCGACAGTTTCGGCATTGCATGCCTTCAGAGCCTGGGAGCTCAAATATAGCGCAATGGCGACTGCCCCGAAGGATTGGCGGTATCCGGAAGTCCTTAAGGGCGAAAAACCAGCATCGCTTTTGTACTTCACCGCATTCGACCTTGATCAGAGAACCCTAATCCAGAGGTGTGCAGACCTCGCAGAGGATCTTAAGAAGTCCGACGCCAAAATTGTCCTTTTCCCTTTCAAGGATGGTATCGAGAGGACTCCCGAGAATATGAAATCTCTGGAGAGGATGAAAAAAACCGGGATAGTTATTCTCGGCAACAAGTGGTGGTCTGATGTGCGGCCAGTGGAACTGATGGACCGCGGGTCGTGGTGGAGCGGAGAACCAGTGGCGGGTTATCGGGCCGCCGATTCGCTGACGAGTATGTGGGGGCCCCTGACGATACCCGGCTCTGGTCCCCAGGATTACTATGAATTCGTTCCCTACGGAGTCAGGCATACTTGGGAAGGACAGCTGATGTATGATGCGACAATTCAGGCGATCATGCGCTTTCTTGGAACGGGAGAGGATGCCGTCCAGCTCAGCGATGACGAATTCCGAATCGGCTCACACAAGATTCCGCTCTGGGGAGAAGGTATTGCTTATGCGAAAGGATGGAAGGAATTTCGTGAACCGTGGGAAGAAATGGCGCACGTTGAAGCCAACATGATGACTACTGCGTTGAAATACAACGGGAGTGGAAAAAAATCCTCCCTGGAGATTTACCGTGGAAAGATTGTTGTCATTGAATTGATTGATTTCAGAACTTTTGTGTGGCCGACGCTGGGCCGGAAGGTTTGGTACATTATTAATTCAATCATGAATGACAACTTTTTCGTTCGAACAGACAGTTGGGAAATCCTTCTGATGACGACGTTTCTGTGCGGGAGCGCCATACTGTTGTTTTTCTTTCCCACGGGAAGAATTCTGGTCGGTTTGCTTCTTTCCGGCGTTGCCTTCCTGTTCTATTGCCGCTGGCTGATCGCGTCGCACAACATCATTCTCGATCCGCTGTATCCGCTCGTGACATTGGCCATAAGCCTTCTCTTATTCCCCATCGTCAAACTTGCGCACGAGAAGCACGCACTAACGGAAGAAGTGAAATCGATGAACGAGCGCGTGAAAGCACTGGAGGGTGAATTAAAAAACGAAGAGAAGGCCTCCTGAAGAATTTTCTGCTAACATCCGCGCTGAGCGCCGGCTTGTGGTATCTTCTTCGATTGCTCAGAGAGGCATGGGGAAAGAAGCTCTTACCGGGGTGGTTTACTTATGTGGGAGGGGTGTTGGCCTGGATAACGATCGTGAGTCTGGCCGGGCCGGTGTGGGCTGTCATTGACCTTTTCTCAATTATCATGGAGCGTCCGGACCTGGGTGTGGGCCTTGAGATTGGAACATTGTTTATCCTGATTTCCATTGTTGCGAAAGTGCTCATCGACTATCCGGAGATTCTGGATTATGCGCGAGTCCAACCGTTTCTCCTCGCCTCGTTGAAGTTCGAGCACTACACGCGGAAGCGAGACGATATTTTTGAGGAACTCGACAAACACGTCATAGCTCAAATTCACCGCGAACAAACGGGAAAGGAAATTCCCGCCGGAAAACCGCAGAGGAAGTTTATTCCGCACACTGACCCTGAACAAGCTCTGAGAGAAGTGGAACGGCTGCGAGCTCAGCCCTTACGGTCTGTTCACCTGAAGGCTGAGTTGGATCAACTCAAGGCAGGGGAGGTCACGGATATTACAGATACATTCAAACTCAATGCGGCCAAACATCCGACGCATGATTTCTATCAACTCGCTTCAGAAGTGAAAATTACGCCGGTGGAAAAACTTCTGTCGTTCAAACTTGTTTTTCCGAATGTGAACAGCCAGACCGCATTCGACGCGGACAGAGTTTTCCGACTAAAGCAGGGAATCTATGATCTGCTCCAGGCGTTACGCTCGGAGATATGGCTCAAACCTTACCAGGAATACTTCAGCAACCTTCGAGTAGTCTGCCACAGGACAGACACAGACACATTTGGCCTGCCAATCGAGAAGCCATTCTTTTCTGTCGAAATTGCCGTTGCAGAACTCGTTCAGCGAGAAGGCAAACTCTTTGTCGCCACCGAACTCGACAAGATCGCAACAGTAACGTTCACTCCCTGAACACCTACGCCTGCGTTTTTCCCTTCAGGTATTTTTCCAGGAAATCCAGAATCGCTCTATAGCCCTTGATCTCGTTTTCTCTTTTGACGAAACCATGTCCTTCGTCAGGGAAAACGACGTACTCAACAGGCACGCCATTTTTTCTGATGGCCTCCACCATCTCATCCGATTCTACCTTGAGTACACGCGGGTCGTTGGCTCCCTGCAGGACGATCATTGGCTTCTTGATCTTATCCCCATGGAATAACGGCGATTTTGCTCTCAGGAAATCCTCTTGCTTGAAGGGGTCGCCAAGTTCTTTGTACAGAGCCTCCCGGAACGCCTCCCACCAGGGCGGTATGCTCTTGAGCGTTCGAACCCAATTAGTCACTCCGAAAATATCAACGCCGACGGCAAACTCGTCTGGACGGAATGCGAGAGCAGCACAGACCATGTACCCGCCATAGCTCCCGCCGATAATACCGATCTTGTTTGTATCCACCACCCCGGTTGAAGCAAGAAATTTTTTCGCCTCGATGCAATCCGCAAGATCCTCATTCCCGTGCTTGAGATCGTCCATTTTGAAAAATGTCTTGCCGTAGCCCGAGCTTCCCCTATTGTTTACACCAAGGACCACATAGCCATGATTGACGAGATATTGAATAAGCGGTGAGTATCCCGTGCGAGTCTGTCCCCCCGGCCCGCCGTGCACCCAAACCAGCGCCGGAGTTTTTTCGCCCGGCTTGATGTGATGAGGCTTGTAGTAAATCGACGGAATCTCCACGCCGTCAAACGACTTGAATCGCACAACTTGCGCGTCGACAAGGTCATCCTTTCCAATCTCAGGGTTCATAGTGCTCGTCAGGGGCTTATACTGCTTTGTCTCAAAATTGTAGACATGCAGGTTGTTCGGAGAACGGGAACCGTTCACGTAAAACGTCATTAGTTTTTCCGACCTTGAGATATTGACGGCAGTGATGTCTGCGGCCGGGAGTTTTGGAAGGTCGATGCGCTGTCCCGACGCCTGGTCATAGACCTTGATTTCGGTCTTTGCATCGTTGTTCACGCCCACAACCCTGTACTTTCCATTCCAGGAAAGGTCTGCAAAACTGATGTCCCAGGGCGCATCCTCGATTTTTTCCGAGGCTCCGGATGCGATGTCATAGCGTTTCAGATACGTGAACTCGCTTCCCTCGTCGGTGAGGTAATACAAGTTTTTGGAATCCGTGCTGAACATCGCAGGCGAGTATGTGACGTCGCCCTCATGCTTGCTCAGATGCGTGAGCTTCTTCGTCTGGTTGTCATACAGATACATTTCGTTATTGTTCGTCGTAATCGTTTTTGTGAGGGCAAAGTAGCGTTTGTCGTCCGAAATGGAGGCAAGGTCGATCCCTTCATCGTTTTGATAGATCATCCTCGGCTTAAAAGTCTCGATGTCCATTTCGTAAACATCCATGAACTTCGGGTTTCTCTTGTTTGACCCATAGAAGAAGCTTTTTTGATCGTGGCTCCAGCCGTAGAACAGAGACCGCGCTTTTTCACCGGGCGTCAGATCCTTCGTCGAGCCGTCCTCGTTTCTCAGGTAAATGTGATGGATTTCGTTTCCTCCCTGGTCGCTCCGGTAGAGAATTCTGTTGTCTTTCGGAAAGAACGAGACGGCAAAAATGGAATTCGTTTTGGAGTCGGTCAGTTGTGTAGGTTCGCCGCCTTCAACGGGCACAGTGTAGGCGTTGTATATGCCCGTCTTCTTGCTGGAATACAGGATGAGCTTCTCATCGTGGGAAAAAGACGCTCCGCCGATGGCTTCCGTGTTCATGAATTGTTCGATGGTATAGTCCTTTACTTCGCGATAGTCTCCCCGTTGGCAACTCAAAACAAAAAAGGACAAGAGCGCAACAGTCGTTCGAAAATGCATACGTCCTCCGGCAAGAGAAAAATGAGCGGAATTGAAAAACGATGTGGCGTCAATGTAGAGAAACGAGGTCCGAAAGTCAATTGCTTGGAAATCGAAGATTCGTCACGTACCTTAAGAAAAGTTGAAGAGCATCATAAGCGAAATTTAACTCCGACCGCTTATTAGTTGCCACAATAGCACACTCGTAAAGTAAAAGCTTTGCGAAAACGGAGAAGCAAACATTTTTTTAAGATCTAATTAATTTTTCGCTCATGCCCGGCATGTTTACATCTGACACAAAATTTAGTCTTCCAGACCTTACGGTCGTCACAGCTTCTGCCGGCTCGGGCAAAACACGCACGTTAACGCTGAGATATCTTCAGCTGCTGCTTTCCGAGAGGATCTCACACAACGATCTCAGAAACATCCTCGCTATGACGTTCACGAACAACGCGGCGGCGGAGATGAAACAGAGAGTGATCAAATATCTGAAGGCTCTGGCTCTCGGCAAGGGCGAGGTCCCGGCTGAAGTACAGGAACTTGTCAGCATGCAGGGACAAGATCTGCGCGACCGCGCGGAGTATGTCCTGGAAATGATTCTCGAACGGTTCTCCGATTTCCAGGTTCGCACAATCGATAGCTTTCTCATTTCGGTATTCCAATCCACGGCGCTCGAATTTGGTTACGCTCAAACAGCCGACATCACATTCAACCCCGACAAACCTCTCGCCGAAGCATTTGCGGAATTCGCCCATGATGCCGACGCTCAGGCACAATATTCGGATTTGTTGAGGAAACTTGTCTCGCTGATTGAGCAGACGCGGTTCAGCTACCTGCGTTTTCTTTGGAACCCGTATGGCAACATGCTCCGGGAATGTCAGAGGCTCTATCGCTCGCTCAGAATGGTAACGAAACCTCTCATCATGGAGGACAAGTCGTCTGAATTAACAGAAATTGCAAAAACCATCGAGCAACAGGGTCGGGCTTTGCAGAAAGTGCTTGATGAATCGGGTCTCACGATAAGCCACAATTTTCAGAATGACCTCAACGAAGCGAAGCAGAAGAACATCGAGGCGCTACTCGAACGAACAAAAAAAAATCGTCCTTTCAACAAACCATCGGTCAAACAGCACGCGGGGTTTCAGAAATACGGAACAACAATCGAAGAGGAATTGGCTCGCTTTTATGGGCTGCTCGCGCAATATGCCGAAGTGTTTTCTCAGTCACGGTTTTATCCGTACGCGCGAACGATGGAGCTTATCGAAGGCCATGTTGACGAAATTTCACGCCGGGACGGCGCATTACTTCTGGACGAAATTCATTGGAAACTGAAAGACAATCTCACGAGAAGCATGGTGCCGGAGATCTATTATAAACTCGGGGAGTCCGTACATCATTTTCTGATCGATGAGTTTCAGGACACGTCGCCCATCCAGTGGTTTAACCTCAAGCCATTGCTGGAAGAAACACTCTCGAAAGACGGCTCATTGTTTGTTGTTGGTGATACAAAGCAATCGATCTACGGCTTTCGCGGCGCAGATTGGACCATCATGAAACGTCTTGCACAGGGAAGCGAATTTGGGTCTGTGCAGCCTACAAACCTGGACCTTCGATCGAATTACCGGAGTCTGGGGAACATCGTGGAATTCAACCGCCAGTTCTTTTGCCTCACGATTCCGATGTCGGAATATGCAGAGGCCGCGAAACTCAGCGACCTCTCCGACGTCGACCAGCGAGTGCCGAAAGACCGACAGAACAAAGGATTTGTGCGGGTGCATCTCGTCCCGCACGACGTCGAAGCGCGGCCCGAGCGGGCAAAGGTTATGAAAAGCATCGATGATTGCCTGAACCGGGGATACAAGTACCATGAAATCGCCATCCTGACGCCGGAAAACAATGACGTTATCATGATCAGTTCGTGGCTGAACGAACACAAGCCGTCCATTCCGTTTGTCTCGCACAGCAATCTCGACGTCCGCAGGAGAAAATCTGTCGGCGAGGTCATCGCGTTGCTGAAGTTTCTGGATTCTCCGGTCGACGACCTATCGTTTGCGACGTTCTTGCTGGGTAAAGTTTTTCTGGGACGGGCAGGATCGCTCGCTGCGGAATCGCTGAGGGACGAAATCAAGAATCTTTTGTTTGAGGTTCATCGATCCGAGCGCCGTTTTTCTCCTCTTTACAGGGTATTTCAAGATAAATACAAGCAACACTGGACGGATTTGTTTGAGCCCCTGTTTACATCGGTCGGATATTTACCTCTATATGACCTCGTTTCGGAAGCATACAAGATCTTCCAGGTTCTTGCTCTGTTCAATGAAGAAGAAGCGGCGCATGTGAAATTCCTGGAGGCTGTCCGCGCGTACGAACAGGAAGGAAATAACAGTCTCAAAGAATTCCTTGAATATGCTGAGGAAAAAGATGACACGGACCGCTGGACAATGTCTGTGCCTGCGGGGACAAACGCAGTCAACGTGATGACCGTGCACAAGGCGAAGGGGCTGGATTATCCCGTCGTCCTTGTTTTCCTCAGGGATAAGGAACCACGATTGAGAGATCCGCAAATGGATGAGGGAGACGAAGACGTCCGGCTCTTGTCGCTCACGGAAAAAATTGGCGAGAAAAGCGAGTCGTTGCAAGCCCTGCACGACGAGAAACTCTTGGTGCAGCAGGCCGATGCTCTCAATAAGCTCTACGTGGCGCTGACGCGTGCACGGGAAGAAATGCACATCGTATGCGTGATGAATGAAGAGCGCAAAGGCCCGACAAAATACCTCGTTGAACAAACAATCGGCAAACCACAGGAGCGAGAGCTGAGATTAGGCCTCGAGGAACAGCAGACACTGACACAAGTTCAGTACAGCGGAACACTAAGAAATGTGGCAGTATCAGATAAGCGTCGAATTGCCTTGAAGGAAACACAGCGAGGGGAGCTGATCCATGAGCTGATGGCACGTTTGGAATTCCTCGATACAAATATCGACAGAGACCTTGAGTCGGTCTGGGAGAGAGTTGATAAGTCCAGAAGGAACTCGTTTGAACAGTCCGAGATTCTCATGGCTGTGAAAGCTTTTCTTGTCGAAGGCGAAGTGAGTTCGTTCTTCAAGAAGGATAGAAAGAAAACCGTGCTCACCGAACAGGAATTTGTCAACAAAAATGGCGAACTCTTTCGCTGCGACCGCATCGTGATCGAGGACGGAACCGTGACCGTCATTGATTTCAAGACCGGAGGGCAGGAAAACGAGAAGGAGTATTTGACGCAGGTGAAAAATTACATGGAGATTTTACGGGAAATCTATCCGACGAAAAAAACGCAAGGTTTCGTGGCATACATAGACATAAAAAAAATCGTAAGCGTTGAATAGGCGGTAATACAGACCTTGTCAAGGTTACCATGAATAAGATTGCCCTTGACAAGGTTACGAAGGTACAAGATTACTCGTTAACCTTGTCAAGGTCGGAAAGAAACTTGTGAACCTTGACAAGGTCAAGGAATGGCAAAATCATATCTCATATCGCCCTCGGTCAACCTCATCGACGAAGTGTTGAAACGCCTCTCCGCCGAAGGGCTGGATTATTCGAAGAACCTCGTCATTTTTCCCGGCAAACGACCCGGATATTTTCTAAGGAAAGCAATTGCAACAAAAAAGGGGACGAGTTTCATCCCGCCGCGTGAGCTTTCCATGGAAGAATTCGTCGAGCTGATTCACAGCGACATCCTTGGTCACCATGAGCCTACCCTTGAGGCTCTCGACGTAGTGGCAATCCTGTTTGAAGAGCATCTCAGATCCCGTGATCGGTTTGGCGGAAAGCATTTCGACCGCCTCGATGAATTTGTGCCGCTCGGAATAAAACTGTTCGACGAACTCGAGGAACTGAAAATCGCCGGCTGCAGCCCAAAACTCGTCCATGAAAAGATTTCCGGAATCACCTATGGAAAAATTCATCTGTTGCCGGACCTGTTCGAAAGGTTTTACAGAGAGGTTTCGAAACGAGGATATATCACACGGTCGATGAAATACATCACCGCGAGCACAGAATTTACGGCCGAGAGTCTCACCAAGTACAAAACAATTATCGTCGCTGGTTTTTTTGCTTTGATGCACGCGGAACGCGAAATTTTTCGTAAACTTCTCACGTTGAATCAAACGACATTCCTGCTGCAACATGCGAGGCTTGTTTCACGCATTGTCGCTGAGCTGGGTCTCGAGCCGGAGGAGGTCGGCGAACCGGCGGAAGAGCCTTCGGTGACAATGTACAGGAGCCCCGATGTCCACGGCCAGGTCTTTGCGCTGACTTCTCAGGTTCAAGAACTGATCGACCGCAAGGCCCCGTTGGATGAGAACACCGTCATGGTCCTGCCGTCGTCCGATGCCCTTTTTCCGGTGCTTCACCAAACGCTTTCGCTCCTCAAGGAAAACCAATACAACATCTCGCTCGGCTACGGGCTCGCGCGGAGTCCCGTCTATGCTTTTTTTGACAGCGTGCTGGAGTTGATCGCCTCAAAGTATCAGGGAGCATATCATGCACCGAGCTACATAAAGTTTGCCTTGCACCCGTATACAAAGAACATCCTCTTTCGCAAAAGAGCGGATGTCACGCGTGTTCTGTTCCACACGATCGAGGCGGAGTTTGCCGAGCGAGGCGCCACAACATTCTTTGAGCTTGAAAATCTTGAAGCCCAAAAGAACATTTTTGGAAAAGTTCAGCGAACTCTCTCCGGCTCTGATCAGTCAATTGCGGCCATCGATATCCAGCGCCATTTGAAATATATTCATGACAGGACAATCCGGCCTCTCGAGGAGTTTCGCGACGTCAGAGATTTTTCGGAAAAATGTGTTGACGTCCTCAATTTCATCTATGACGAGAGCACGGCCCGTCTGCACCCGTATTTCCATCCTTTTGCGGAAAAGATGATTGAAAGCATGGACAAGCTCTCCCGCGGGCTGTTGAGCTCTCATGCGTTTGAAGATCAGCGTTCCTACGTAAAGCTTGTGCGTGAATATTTATCCACGAACGAAGTTCATTTTGCGGGGACACCGTTGCGGGGAATTCAGGCGCTCGGGCTTCTGGAAACTCGCAATCTCAGGTTCTCCCGTGTGTTTGTCTTAGACGTCAACGAAGATGTGCTGCCGGGACGGACGAACAGGACGGCGAACTTGCTGCCGGAAAAAATCCGCGAGGAACTGGGCCTGGAAACCACCTATGATCGCGAACAACTTCAGGAAGCCTATTTCGATACTCTGATTCGTGGTGCAAAAGAAGTCAGGCTGTTCTTTACGGAAAACGGAAGACGGGAAAAAAGCAGGTTCGCCGAAAAGCTACTGTGGGAACGTCAGAAACGGGAACGTCAATCCGAAGAGAAGGCTTTCATAAAAACAATTTCGTATCAGCTCTCACTCAAGAACGCGATTCCTCAGCCCGTTGAAAAGACGGCGGAGATGAGGGAATACTTGAGAGGAATCAGTTATACAGCCACATCGCTCGATTCGTATCTGCAATGCCCTCTGAAGTTCTATTATTCACAGGTGGCTGGGCTCGAAGAGAAAGAAGAAGTGACCGAGGATATTGAAGCGCGGGATATCGGCAATCTGATCCATGACATTCTCCTCGATTGGTACCGGCCGACGCTCGATACAACGCTGACGGGAAAGTCGCTGAATGAAGAAGAACTGCGCAGAGTTATCGACGACAACATGAGGAAGAGATTCGGAGAATACGAATACGGCACTCTCACGCTCATGAAAATGCAGATTGAAAAGCAGCTCTTACGTTTCCTGAGAAACTACCAAATCCCGCTTGCCGGGGCCGCACCGATCACCGTGAAAGGACTTGAGTCGAAAGCGGAAATTGATTACAAGGGATTCATGTTTCGCGTTCGCATGGACCGCATCGAACGCCGTAACGGCGATACCCATATACTGGACTACAAGACAGGCGGAGATCCATTTAAACTCAAAACGAAAATCGCAAACCTGAATGTCGACGACACTTCAACGTTGGCAAGCTCGGTTGGGTCATTTCAGCTTCCCCTGTACGCGATGGTGTACAAACTGAGTACGAACGTGCCAGTGGAAAAAATCAAGCCGGCCTTCCTTTTTATTGGAAAAAGCAAGATTGACGCCACCATCGAATCGCCGCTTTTTGACAAAGACCTGCCGCAGGAGGTGCAATACGAAAAACTTGAGCACGTGCTGTTCAAAACCCTGAACGAAATTGTTGACGTGAAAACGCCGTTCCGTGCGACGGAAAACCTGGAGGAACAATGCCCTCGCTGTCCGTTCAAGGGAATATGCGGAACTCAGTGGGTGCTGGGTTGGAATCAATGATGAGGCGGTTCTCGTATAGGCAGGGCCGTTCAGTGTGCTGTTGTTTGACAGACGCAAGGCGAATGTGTAACTTACCAGTGCGGAGGTTCACGGATGAGGTTGCCACTCGTCGTTTTCGCCCTTCTCTTCACAAGCTGTAGCGCTCCGGAGCAAGCGCTCCTTCAGGATAAATTACCGCAGCTCATACTGCAGGACCCACTCCCCGCTGTCGACTCATTTGTTGAAAAACATCTTCGGATCGACCTTCGACTCCTCATCGACAAAGAGGGGAATGTTGCGTATGTCGAGTTCGTCAGTCCAGCGGTGAACGCGGTTTGGGATTCTCTTGCCCGCCAGACGATGTATCGTTGGAAGTTCAGTCCGGCTTTGGCGAAAGGTAAGCCCACCCGTGTCTGGATGCGATTCCCCGTTCTTGTTCGGTTTACCGAACCAAGAATCATGGAATTGGCAGAAATTGTTTGTGAATCGGCGTCCTCAGCAGATTCACTCTATTCTTTGCTTCATTCTGGAGAAGATTTTTCCAGGCTCGCGAAAGGTCATTCCAGGTCCGTATCAGCTTCTGACGGCGGACGCTTGGGCAAAGTAAACATTCGCCGGTATCCTGATGATGTGCAGACGATGCTCTCCTCTCTCAGAGACGGCTCATTCACATCGCCGATTCACTTAGGAAATCACTTTATCATTTTCAAGCGGTTTCCGCCTGTGCTCTGAAATCCCGGATTCTTGTCCAACGTTCTGTGTCAGGCATCACGCTACTTCCGGGTTCCTCGCTCTACCTTCACGGAAGCTTTTCAATTGGAAATCACGCGGAGGCGTCCCCCATGAAGCACATCCTTCTCGTTGAAGATGAAGAACAGCTGATCGATATTGTGGCATCCGTTCTCGAGGAAGAAGGCTACGAAGTTCGGAAGTCACTCACCGCTGAAGAAGCACTTCAACAAGTTCCCCAGTATCAACCCGATTTGATCATCTCTGACATGAAAATGGGAGGGATGGACGGGTTCACATTGTTCCAGAAGGTCCGAAGCGAACCAAAAGTCGGAAATGTCCCGTTTATTTTCCTGACCGCGCTCGATGATTCAGCAAGCAAAAAACAGGCTCAAGCACTTGGTGCTACCGCTTATGTCACCAAACCCTTCGACATTGACGATTTCGTAAAACTCGTTCGGAACGTACTCCTGCCTGCATCCGCTTAATGAGATTTTGCGATACAAACTGCCCTCTGTGGCTTTTCTGAAAGCCTTGAAGCATTCTCGCGATTTCTCTATATTAACCCTGCGACTGCGATTTTGAGGATCCCGACGGCTGTTCGTCGGGACCTGCAACGCGGGAGTAATTCAGTGGTAGAATGTCAGCTTCCCAAGCTGGACGTCGCGGGTTCGAGTCCCGTCTCCCGCTCTCACGAGCCGCTCTTCGTTTCCTCAGAGTGGCTCGATTAGTTTTCGTAAGGAACGCACACACGATGCAAAACGTCAAATAAGATTGCACAGAACCGGAGGATTGCGTGGATATCAAGACAATCAATGAAATGATCAAGAAGGAAAGTGCCTTTGTCGATGAACTAACCGGCGACGTCGGGAAGGTCATTGTCGGACAGAAACAAATGGTCGACCGGCTCCTCATCGGCCTGCTTTGCCAGGGACACATTCTACTGGAAGGAGTTCCGGGATTGGCGAAGACGCTCACCATCAAGACACTGTCTTCGGCCATCAATGCCAAGTTTCAACGCATTCAATTTACCCCGGATTTGCTGCCCGCAGACCTCGTTGGGACAATGATTTACAATCAGAAAGACGGGAAGTTTTTCACGCGCAAAGGCCCGATCTTCGCAAATTTCATCCTCGCAGATGAAATTAACCGGGCGCCGGCCAAAGTCCAAAGCGCGCTCCTTGAGGCGATGCAGGAAAAACAGGTGACGATTGGAGAAGAGACGTACAAGCTCGAAGAGCCATTCCTCGTTCTTGCAACACAAAACCCCATTGAGCAAGAAGGGACATATCCCTTGCCGGAAGCCCAGGTCGACCGCTTTATGCTGAAGGTAAAAATCGACTACCCGTCGCGCGATGAGGAATTGTTGATCATGCGACTCAATATCAATGGTATGCCGAAGGAACTCAAGCCGACGGTGTCGACAAAGCAGGTACTTGCCGCTCGCGACGTTGTCCGAAGTGTCTACATGGATGAAAAGATCGAACGGTACATTCTCGACATCGTTTTTGCAACGAGGGAGCCAAAGCGCTTTAAACTGGATAAACTAGCGCCGTTGATCAGTTATGGAGCTTCCCCCCGCGCGTCGATTAATCTCGCGCTCGCTTCGAAGGCTCATGCATTCATCAAGAGACGCGGCTATGTCATTCCCGAAGACGTCCGTGCAATCTGTCCGGATGTACTGCGCCATCGTATAGCGGTTACGTACGAAGCTGAGGCTGAAGAGATTACGTCCGAGCATGTGGTGCGGGAGATATTGAATAAAGTTGAGGTGCCGTAGTAAAATATCATCCTGAGCAAAGCGTCCGCCTGCCCTATGAGATCAACGAGGCGGGCAGGAAGGATCTAACGTATCAGATTCTTCGGATGACTCCGTCAATCCTCAGAATGGCATTGCAAGCGAAAAATGGAAACCAAAGAACTCCTCAAAAAAGTCCGGCAGCTGGAGATTCGCACGCGAGGGCTTGTCAATCAAGTCCTTTCGGGAGAGTATCACTCCGTCTTCAAAGGCCGCGGCATGGCCTTCTCGGAGGTTCGTGAGTACCAAATCGGCGATGAAATTCGTACGATTGACTGGAATGTCACTGCTCGCTTCAATCATCCGTTCGTCAAGGTTTTCGAGGAAGAACGGGAATTGACCGTGATACTTCTGGTCGATATGAGCGGCTCACAATTCTTCGGCTCCCAAGCTGCGTTGAAACGCGATGTGGCCATCGAGTTAAGCGCCATCCTTGCGTTTTCCGCAATGAAGAATAACGATAAGGTGGGGGCAATTCTCTTCACTGACCGGATTGAAAAGTTTATACCGCCGAGAAAAGGTCGCTCGCACACACTGCGCGTTGTCCGTGAGCTGATTGACTTTGAGCCTCAACAGCGTACCACAAAGATCGCCGCGGCGCTCGAATATCTTAACCATATTCAAAAGAAGCGCAGCATTGTTTTTCTCGTTTCAGATTTCATCGACACCGGATACGAATCCGCCCTTCGCATTGCCGGCAAGCGGCATGACCTTATCGGACTCGTCCTGCTCGACCCCCGTGAAAAAGAACTTCCCAAAGTGGGACTCATTACGTTCCGCGATGCCGAAACCGGTGAACAACGCTGGGTCGATTCGAGCGACCAGAGAATTCGCGCGAACTATCAAGCGTATAGCGAACACATGCTGCAAACGCGGCGGTCTGTGTTTCTCAAATCCCGTCTCGACGCCGTAGAGATTCGCCTCGACCAGCCCTATCTAAAACCGCTGACTGATTTCTTCAGGATGAGGGAACGAAGATGGTAAAAAATCGAATGCAGATTGGGGACTGGGGAATGCGGTCTGTCGGAACGATGTTTGTGGTATTGCTGATGTGGTCCGGTTCGCTGTTTTCGCAAGAAGTGAAGATTTCCGCTCGGACAGATTCGCTCCACTACCGTATTGGCGATTGGGTTCAGCTCACGGTCGAAGCAAAGCTCCCGGCCACGGTCGAGACGATTGCACCCGTTGTGAAAGACAGCATTGGACCGTTCGAAATTCTTCGGGTTGAAGCTCAGGAGATCGGATCTGCTGAAGACGGCCACCGGCGAGTATGGAATTTCAAGCTCACGACATTCGATTCGGGAAAGGCCTACATCCCGCCCGTTGATTTTGCTTATCGGCTCAAAGGAGATTCAACTCAACGAATCGCACGGAGCAACTCGTTGATTCTGGACATTGGCAGTGTTGCCGTTGACGCCCAGGGTGATATTCGAGACATCAAATTGCCGTTCGATGCGCCGTGGAGGTTTGAAGACTACCTGCCCTATCTGATCGCATTGGCAGCTCTTGCGCTTGCCGGATTGGGCTATTACTATTGGAGGAAGAAACGAAAACAAAGGGACGATGAGTTTGCGGTGCTCAAGCCTCAGATTCCGCCTCATCAACAGGCCCTGTACGAGCTGA
Source organism: Ignavibacteriales bacterium (assembly GCA_016193365.1). GTDB lineage: Bacteria > Bacteroidota > Ignavibacteria > UBA10030 > UBA10030 > JACQPT01. The sequence goes on along the minus strand of JACPSI010000120.1, from coordinate 28,328 downwards.
GAGAGCTTGAGGACAAGAAACTCTGGCAGCAGGGAAAAGTGAAGGAGTATTATTCGGAAGTAACAGAAATCATCCGAAGATTTTTTGAGGGCAGATGGAGAATTATCGCACTTGAGTTGACATCCGACGAAATTCTTCAACAAATGAAAGCATTTGCTGATGCTCAGAAAGTCTGGCGTGAAATGCAGTCTTTCTTCACAACGGCAGACCTCGTAAAATTTGCCAAGTACCACCCAACCCCGGAAGAACATGAAAAGGAACTGCGTTGGGCGTACGAAATTGTCCGGGCCATGGAACCCCGGGTCCAGGTAACGAAAGAGGAAATCGAGTATGCTGGGTGACAGATTCGCAAACCCGGAGTTCTTATGGCTTCTTGCCTTGCTGCCCGTCCTGGCGATTGCGTATTGGCGCAGACGGCGACGGATGGTCGCGGAAGTTCAATTTTCTTCACTTCAGCCATTTCTCAAGGCGCCACGCTCGCTTCGCGAGAGACTTCGGTATGTTCCCCCCGCCGTGCGCCTTTTTGCACTCGGCGCTCTTATCGTCGCGTTGGCCGGCCCTCAGTCGGTGTCCAGCCGCGAAAACATCACGACGGAAGGAATCGACATCGTTCTTGTCCTCGACATTTCCGGAAGCATGCTGGCGGAGGATTTTTCGCCAAACCGGTTGGACGCAGCCAAACAAGTGGCCACGGAGTTTATTGAAGGAAGAACGAACGACCGGATTGGCCTGGTCATTTTTTCGGGTGAAAGTTTTACCCAGTGCCCGCTGACAACAGATTATCGCGTCCTGAAAAATCTGTTGCGGGAAGTAAAAAACGGCATGATCGTCGACGGAACCGCGATAGGTCTGGCGTTGGCAAATGGAGTCAATCGCCTGAAAGAGAGCAAGGCAAAAAGCAAAGTCATGATTCTCCTGACCGACGGTGTGAACAATAAAGGAGAAATTGACCCATTGACCGCAGGAAAGATTGCCGTGACATACAATGTCCGCGTCTACACCGTGGGCGTGGGTGCACACGGTCAGGCTCCGTATCCCTTCAAGACACCGTTCGGAATTCGCAGAGGAATGGTTCCTGTGGACCTTGATGAAAAAACCCTCACGGCAATTGCGGAAATGACGGGGGGAAAATACTACCGCGCAACCGACAACAGAAAATTGAAGGCGATCTACAAGGAAATCGACCAGCTTGAACGGACAAAGATCGAAGTCACGGCGTACAAACGTTACACGGACTTATTCCCGAATTGGCTCTATGCAGGCCTTTTCCTGCTGGTCGTAGAGGTGGGGATGGCTTCGACGATTTTGAGAAAAATTCCCTGACGCAACCTATGTTACAGTTCTCAAATCCCGATTATCTTTGGGCGCTTCTTGCGCTCCCTCTTCTTGTTGTACTGTTCATTCTGTTCCATTGGAAAGGGAAGAAGCTCCTTCGTCAGCTGGTCGCCGAAAAACTGATATCACAGCTTGCTCCGGATGCAAGCTCAACAAAACGAAGTCTCAAGCAAGCTCTTTTACTGCTTTCGCTTGCGTTCCTGATACTTGCGGCCGCAAATCCTCAAGTGGGAACGCGGCTTGAAGAAATCAAACGCGAAGGCATTGACCTCTTTGTGGCTCTCGATGTGTCCCTGAGCATGAAAGCGGAGGATATTAAGCCGAGCCGGCTGGAAAAAGCAAAACGGGATGTTTCGGCTTTACTGAAAAAACTTTCCGGGGACCGTGTAGGGTTGATTGTCTTTGCGGGAGATGCTTTTGTCCAGTTCCCGCTCACGGTCGATTACGCAGCGGCGGATTTGTTCATCTCCGCGGTCGACGTGGAATCTGTCCCCACGCCCGGCACGATGATTGGGCTTGCTGTCGAAAGGGCGATGAAGTCGTTCTCGACCGACCTGCCGACGCAGAAGGCAATCATCGTCGTCACCGACGGCGAAAATACGGAAGGTGACGTCCTCGGCGCAGTTGAAGAAGCAAAAAAATCAGGTGTGAGGGTGTACACGGTCGGGATGGGCACAGCAGAAGGCGGTCCAATTCCGATCTACGACGCCAACGGACAACGCGTTGACTTCAAACGTGACCGGACTGGCAGCGTTGTCGTCACAAGGCTTGATGAATCGATGCTCCAGGAGATTGCACTATCTACCGGAGGAAAATATCGGCGCGCAACAAGCGCAGGAAATGAAATCGACGAGATCTTCAACGAACTGGCTTCTCTCGAGAAAACTGAATTTGGTGTTAAACAAGTAGCGGGCTTTGAGTCGCGCTACCAGTTTCCTCTTGCCGCTGCAATAGTACTCCTGATACTCGAGAATGTTCTCTCGGAGAGAAAGGGAAGATTCATCCTTCGTGTGAAGAAGCTTTTGCCGGCGTTCGGCGTTTTCGCGGCGATCCTCGCGTTCGTCTCGCAGGCGAGTGCGCAGACGGTTCGGTCGCACGTCAATGACGGAAACAAATCTTTCGGAAAAAGGAATTACACCGACGCAGAAGTTGCTTACAAAAAAGCCCTAGAGAAAGATCCAAAATCCAGAGAGGCTCAATTCAACCTCGGCGATGCCTATTATAAACAGGAACGCTTTGACGAGGCGGGGAGACAATTTAATACTTCGGCGATAGCAATGGGGTCTGATGTTGACCGGGCTCAAACATATTATAATCTGGGCAATTCATTGTTCAGGGCAAGCAAAATCAAGGAGAGCATTGAGGCCTATAAACAGTCGCTGCGGTTGAACCCGAATGACGACGATGCCCGTTATAACCTGGAGCTTGCCCGCAAGCGCTCGCAAGACCAGCAACAGCAACAAAACCAGCAGAAGAACCAGGAAAAAAATCAGGATAAGCAAGAAAAGCAGGAACAGAGTCAACAACAGAATCAGCAGCAAAATCAGCAAGAGCAGCAGCAACAGAATCAGTCACAGGAAGCAAAACAGGACAAAACCCAGCAACAACAAGCGCAAAAAATGAACCAGATGCCGAAGCAACAGGCGGAGCGAATCCTGGAAGCATTACGAAACAACGAGAAAGAGGTTCAAAAAAATCTGCGCAAACGGGAAGGCGTAAGAGTAAAAGTGGAAAAGGACTGGTAACATAAATGGTTCCCAATTTTATGAGAAGTATGTTCTTCGGTTTTCTTTTAGCAATTCTGCAAGTTGTCATTCTGGATGCACAGGATGCAATGTTCACTGCAACTGCGGCAAAGACAAAAGTAGGAACGGGTGAGCTTGTGCTTTACGCGCGTCAGTCGGGGAAGTACGCAATCCCCCCGGCAAGCGTCGAATACAAGGGGAAGACATTGAAAACCGCCCCCGTTGCCATTGATGTGCAGCAAGGGAAGCCGCCGCAGCAACAGCCGAAAAATGAGCAGCCTCAATTGAACCTGGAGGACAAAATCTTTGTCCGTGCCGTCCCGGACAAATACCGCGCCCGGCAAGGTGAACAGGTCACGCTGCACTACAAACTGTATTGGAGCGTCGCGATCACAAGCTACGATGTGGTAAAAGCGCCGACCTTCGAAGGCTTTTGGTCCGAAGATTTTGAGCTGCCAAAGCAGCCGCCTGTTTCAGCAGAGGAGTATCAGGGAAAGCGATACCAGGTTGCAACAATCAAGAAGACGGCGTTGTTTGCGACGCAGAACGGGAAGCTCCGAATCGAGCCGATCCAGCTTCGGTGTCCTGTCCAGGTCCCGTCTCGAAGGAAAAGTAACGATCCCTTCGATATGTTTTTCAACGACCCTTTTTTCAACCGGATGCAAACTGTCGATCATGAATTCAAGTCGAATCCGCTGACGCTGACGATTGATGCCCTTCCGCAACCTCCTTCCTCATTCACGGGTGCGGTCGGCAGTTTCACTTTTTCCGCGTCCGTGGACAAAAAGGAGGGAAAATCCGGCGACGCCATCACGCTCAAACTGGCAGTTTCCGGCAAAGGCAATCTAAAACTCCTGTCATTGCCCAAGCCGTCTCTCCCCGTCGATCTGGAAGCATATGAACCCAAAATCAGTGAGGACATATTGCGCGATGGCGGCGTCATCAGGGGGAAAAAGACAGCCGAATATGTCATGATTCCCCGCAATCCAGGACAACGCATCATCGAGCCGCTGTCATTTGTGTATTTTGACCTTGCAAAAGGCGAATATCTGACGCAGCGATCTCCGAAATTCGAGCTGAATATCACGCCCGGAAAAGATTTCCTCGCCGGCGGCGGGACAGTCGTCTCAAAGGAAGATGTCCGCTTGCTTGGAGAAGATATCAGGTTCATAAAACTTTCTTCGGGAGAATTCCGGCGAACAGGTGAAAGCACGACAAGCGGTTCGTGGTTTTACACGAGCATGATCCTTCCGCCGCTGATGTTTGTCGGCGCGCTAGTGTACAGGAAGAAGATGGAAAAAATCTATGGCAACATGCCACGACTTCTGTTCCAGAAGGCCGGACGCGAAGCATCAAAAAGACTGAAACTGGCAAGCAAACTCCTTGCCCAGGGTAATTCGGAACATTATCACTCTGAAATCTCACGCGCTCTGCTGGATTACCTGGAACACAAGTTACAGATTCCAAAATCATCGCTCACAGTTGACGAAGCGATCACAAGGCTGAACAAGTGGGGAATCTCGGAAGAAATCGCACAGCAGATGCGTCATTGCTTGGAACGTGCAGAATTCGCGCGCTTCGCCCCCGGGTCCGATAATCGCACTGCCAGGAAAGATCTTTTGGAAGCTGCAAAGAGCGCAATCAACGCAGTTGAAGAGTCCTTGAATGGAAAAGCATGAAAGTAGCAGCGAGATGTCTCCTCGAAGCAAACGATTGAGAAGCCGGGTTGAAAGAGCCGCGCTGATCATCATCTTGTTTGGCCTTCCGCTCAACACATTTTCGCAGACACCGGAAGAAGCGTTTAGCAAAGGCAATGAACTTTATCGGCGCGGTCAATTCCAGGAGGCACTGAGAGCATACGAGAGTATTCTTAGCCAGGGGTACGTCAGTTCTGAGTTGTATTTCAACATGGGTAATGTTTACTTCAGGCTGAACAAAATTGCCCGCGCGATTCTTTCTTATGAACGAGCGTCGAGATTGCGCCCGGGCGATCCCGATGTCGAGAACAACCTGAAGCTTGCGCAGTTGAAAACAGCAGACCGCATTGATCCAGTCCCGGAACTTTTTGTTTTTTCCTGGCTCAGGGCATTGGGAAGCATCATTTCTCGGGAAATTGCGACGGCAGGCTTTATTGTTTCGTGGCTGCTCCTGTTTCTCTCCTTGAGCGTGCTCTCCGTTCTCAAGCGGCTTTCATTTCTTTCCGCTACACGCCGTATCGCGGTCGTTGCGGTTGTCGGGGTCGTCGTGCTTGGCAGCTTCATGGGAATCCATGCGTGGGAAAGGTCTGCCGGCAGAGACCAGGCGGTCATTCTTGCACCCGTGGTCACGGCAAAGTTCTCGCCGGATGAACAAGGGGCGGACGCTTTTGTTATTCATGAGGGTTTGAAAGTCCGGATGAGCGACAGCGTTGCAGACTGGGAAAAAATAACGTTGCCGGATGGAAAAGTGGGTTGGATTCGGTCAGAACATTGCGAAAAGATTTAGCCGATTGCTGTTGGAGTACGCGACTGCTATATTCAAACCCATGAACAATTATTCATTGGTGATGCGATGTACCTGCCTTCTCCTGATTACGCTGAATTTCGCCTTTGGCCAGGACAACGGAGGGAAGAAAAACACGTATTTTCACAATATCTCGATTGACGCAGAAGGCCATGTTTGTTATCTGGAAAGCATGCCCGGCAATGCCGTGAATCGGATAGAATACAGGGCCAATGGCAAGAGCATGCTCGACATCTTTTTCGAGGACGATATTGCCAGAGTCACTGTTCAACTATCGGATTTTGACAACGAGGGCACCGTCGACCACATTTATGTCATGAGAGAAGAACTGACCGGAACAAAAGGGAACATTCGAAAGATCGACTATTACAGAGGTCCCCAATACCTTGAGCACCTGAAAAAACATTATAAGCACGCTCTCCTCACTGCCACTCATCCGCTGATTGCACATCGTCCGGATGAAAAAGAGCGGGCTAAAAAAATTGAGAAGAGCCTGGACGCAATGAACAGCATCAGTATCGAGAAGCTTGAAATGGGGACGTATACTGCAGACGGAATGTTCGTCGAACTACGGTCTCCCGAACTTCAGGAGACCTTTATGGCATCGGATACTCTGAATACTGCTGTCCGGAATATTCTGACTGGAGATTTCAGGATTTTGTCAAAATCCCCGGAGATCACAACGAAATACAACATTGAAATCAACACGCTGTTGAGCATCAAGCCGCCGCCGGGGAAATTTGAGGAAGAATAAGCTTCCGGACGCTTAGCTCAGCTGGTTCAGAGCGCCTGCCTTACAAGCAGGAGGTCGGTGGTTCGAACCCGCCAGCGTCCACTGATTCAGATCCCGACCAAAAGCGTGTCGGGATCCTCAAAACTTCATGAAGTTAGCTTCGCTATAACTCGCTAACTTCAGAAGTTTTGGGACAAGGCGGAGGTCGAAGGTTCTCCGCCAGAAAGATGGCGGACAGGGACTCCTTCAGCGTCCACCATCAGCCTTTTCAATGAAAGCACTTGAAAACATATTACGAGTTGCGGTCTGCGTTGCGTTACCGGCGTCATGCGTTCACGCTTCCCCCGCTCTTGCACACTACCGAACAGGCACCTCAGACCACAAATTTGTTGATCAACTTGATTACGTTTCTTATTTCGCAGTCCAGGCGAACAAAACCTCGGAGCAAAAACTTCCTCACAAGGTTTTTGAGGGGGATGTCGTCTGCTCTTCCACGGTGGCCAGTTTTGTTGCCACTGCCGGCCTTCGTTTGGCTGCCCCTCGATTGCTTTCACCCGAGATACTTCTTACGCTGACCACCTCTTCGTACCTCTAAGTAGTCATCCCTGGATTATTTTTTTGGAGGGTTGTAACATATCGTTACAGCTCTATCTCAATTGCCAAGAAGGGAATTATCATGACTACTTCTGCATGGATCACGATGCTGCTTTCATGGGTTGTTGTTACGTCCTTCACCGTTAAATTCTTCCTGAAAGTTCTCCAACATCCTCAGAAGGAAGAACAATCGCTGTAGACCTAGTGTAATTCTTCAAAAACGCCCGTCTTCCGGTTTTTTGTCACATTGTCCCATGGGAAGAACCTTCCGTTCATGACGATGTAGACGCCATGCGGCAAGGTCTGTACGAAGGCAAGAGCGCTCCCCAGGTTAAACAAACCGTCGGAGCTGCCGAACTTGTAAGGGACCATCGCTCCGGTAAGGACGATGGTCTTGTCTTTGATGGCTTCTCCCAAAACCCGCGCTGTTATTTCCATGGTATCAGTCCCGTGTGTCACAACTATTCGGTCGACTCTCGTTTTAATACAGCGACGGAGTATGGTATGCCGGTCTTCATCTGTCAACTCGAGGCTGTCTACAAGCATCAATGTCTTGATATTGAGTTTCACGCGTGACCTCCCGAGTTGAAGCATTTCGTGGAGATGGGTGTTTTTGAAAAACAGCTTCCCATCGAGTTCATTGTACTCCTTGTCGAAGGTTCCTCCCGTCACCAAGATTGTTATTGCCATTCGTTCTCCTGACTTGTACTATGCTGTAGTTTTACACTTCCCATGCCATATTTTCTTCTCACACTCGCATTTGCCCCGGGTGTTGCGCTTTCTCTTTTTGTGTACTGCAAAGACAAATTCGAGAAAGAACCGCTCATCCTGTTGTTGCAGTGTTTCTTTGCCGGCGCGGTGAGCGTGGTACCGGCAATCCTCCTTCCCCTCGTCGCTGAAAACCTTGGCCTCGGAATGTCACAGAGCATGATCTCTGTTGCCCTGTACGCTTTTTTCGTTATTGCGTTGAGCGAAGAATGGAGCAAGTACCTGTTCTTGCGATGGATGGCATATCCGAAAAGAGATTTCAACGAACCGTTTGATGGTATCGTATATTCTGTTATGATCTCCATGGGGTTCGCGACGACAGAAAATATCCTCTATGTCATGCAGGGTGGGCTGGGGGTGGCGCTCTTGCGTATGGTCATGTCCGTTCCCGCACACGCGACGTTTGCCGTCTTGATGGGATACTTTGTCGGACTTTCCAAATTCAAAGGGAATCAACGGCAGCTGAGAATGTATGGGCTGGCGTCTGCTGTCGGATTTCACGGCGCGTACGATTTCTTTCTTCTCCAGCAAAGTTATGCATTGCTCACAGTCGGTGCTCTTCTCTCCCTTCTCATTGCAGTTTTCCTTTCCATCAGGGCGATGAAGTCCTCGCAAAAACTTTCGCGCTTTAGCGCATCTTAAGAGCCGGCTGTTCGGAAAGACATTCTCTGACAGCATCCACGGTAAAAGCAATATCCTCCGGTGAGTTGTAAAAATGAGGGGAAAACCGCAGCATTCCCTCACGCAATGAAATTGTAATGTTTCGTTCGGCGATTTCCTTAAAAGCGGTCTGCGCATCCAGAGAGCCGGTGACTTTTACTGTCACAATACCAGCTCGTTCCCTGTCCTCATTCGGCGAAACGAGTTCCAGCCCTTCAATAGATCGTAATCCCTCGATGAGCGATCGCGTAATAGAGAGAATGTGGCGCTCAATGTTTTCAATACCGTACTGCAAAAGCAATTCGATCGAGCCCTGAGTTCCCCAGAGTCCTGGAATGTTCAACGTGCCGGGCTCGTACCTGCGTGCTGTTGGAGATAACGGCTGATTGAAATTGTGAAAATCCCACGGGTCTGCGGCAGACAACCATCCCACATGCTGCTGCCTGATGTTCTTCTGCAATTCTTCGGTGACATACAGGTAGCCGGTACCCTGTTGACCAAGCTGCCATTTTTGGCATCCTGTGGCGAGCGCATCAATCTTCGCTTTTTGTACGTCAATCTGCACAGCGCCGATAGCCTGAATTCCGTCGACAACAAAAAGGACATCTTTTCTTCGGCAGAGGTCGCCGATTGCAACAAGGTCTGATTTGTAGCCGGAAAGGAATTGCACCGCACTGAGAGCCACCACCCGGGTTTTTGGCGTAATGTCTTTTTCGATGAGTTCATACGGAACCCGGCCATCGGGCGCTTGGAGAAAATCAATCTCGACGCCCAATTTTTTGAGATGCAGGTATGGATACACGTTAGCAGGGAATTCTGCTGAATTAAGGAGAATCCGGTCTCCAGATTTCCAGGGAATCCCGGTAGATACGATGTTGAGCGCTTCAGACGTATTGCCGACAAGAGCAATGCGGTCGGAGGATTCGGCGTTGATGAGTTTTCGGATGGCCTCGCGACACTCGGAAATCATCTTTACGTCGTTTGCGAAGTTTTCCAGTGTGCCGACCGAACGCTGTTCGAGGTAGTGCATGGTTGCATCAACGACGAGCGTCGAAAGTGGCGCGGTGGCGGCATGGTTGAGATAAATCTTCCCTTTTGAAATGTGGGGGAAAAGAGCCCTTGCGGCCGCAAGTCGTGCTGAAGACAATGTGTCGGAAGGATTCAAGGCCATCGGGGTCAGAGTTCGTAATATAGCCACAGTTGGCCTAAAAGGAAATTGAGGTGGTGTCTCAGTTACCATTCGGCTTAGCGATCTTTGCGCCTCCTCGGCGTTCTTTGTGGTTATACTAACCGCCGAGGCCGCAAAGCAGGCGCAAGATTCGCAAAGAAGAGAACGAAAAATTTGAAAATGAGACACTACCGAAATTGATTGTCAGTTGCTTTTGAAAAAGATTCAACGTACCCTTTTTGTTGTACCCACCACAGGCAGCTTCGCAGCACCGCTTCTTTGATTCGACCGGTTCATCTGACTCTGAGCGCATATTTCATACACTCAATCATGTTCAACATTATGGAGGATTCCATGAAAAGACGTTTACTCATTGCCATGACGGCTCTGGCAGCGTTCTTGGTGAATGCCGTAAGTCAGCAGAAGCCCGAAACCCCTGCGACCAAAAGCATCAAGGACGTTATAAAAGCAAGCCGGCAATATGAAGGGCTGTTTACGCTCTATCAGGATTCAACGGACGGAACCGTCCATATGCTGGTCCGCAACGATCAAATCAACAAAGAATACATTTACTTCAGTTTTGCGGAAAACGGAGTTGTGGCGGCAGGGTATTTCCGGGGGGCGTATACCGAAAACAAAACCTTCTCTGTGCGCAAGTACTTCAACCGCATAGAATTCGTGGCCGAAAATACAGGGTATTATTTCGACCGCAGCAACGCCCTTCACCGCGCGTCGGATGCGAACATCAGCAACGCCGTCCTTTCTTCTCAAAAAATCGTGGCAAAGGACTCCGTGAAACATGAGTACCTCATTAAGGTCGACGATGTGTTCTTGAGCGAGATGTTCCAGCAAATCAAGCCCTCGCCGAATCCGAACGTCAAGCCTGGAACAGTCTTCACGCTTGGGAATCTCAACAAGGATCGGACAAAAATCATATCGATCAAGAACTATCCGGCGAACACAGATGTCGTCGTGGAGTATGTCTATGAAAACCAGGCTCCCCTCGTGAGGGGCGGCCGGGAAGTTACAGACCCGCGGTATGTGAGCCTTAAGATGCAGCACAGTATGATCGAGGTTCCTCAGAACGATTACGAACCTCGGTTTGACGACCCTCGCGTAGGTTTTTTTACGGAACAGGTAAACGACCTGACATCAAACTCAGCGACGCCTTACAGAGATTTAATTAACCGGTGGAACCTGAAGAAAAAAGATCCAGCCGCCTCGTTGTCGGAGCCGGTGGAGCCCATTGTCTGGTGGATCGAAAACACGACGCCTGTGAATCTCCGGGAGACAATACGAAAAGCGGCACTCGCCTGGAATGTTGCCTTTGAAGCAGCGGGATTCAAAAACGCGGTGCAGGTGAACGTCCAGCCCGAGGACGCAACGTGGGACGCGGGGGACATTCGTTACAACGTGCTGCGATGGACCTCCTCGCCCAATCCTCCGTTTGGCGGATACGGCCCGAGTTTCGTCAATCCGCGCACCGGCCAGATCCTTGGCGCAGACGTGATGCTGGAATACATTTATGTCACCAACCGCCTGATGCAGGAGGAATTGTTTGATCTTGCCGGCCTGCATTTGGAAACCAATGAACAGAAGAACCCCAGGAACTGCCAGGCGTCACTCTTCGCGCACGAAAACGCACTGTTCGGCATGCAAACTCTTCATGCGATGGATGCGACCGACTCTGAGAAAAACGAATTCCTGGGTCAATCCCTGTATTTTCTCGTTCTGCATGAAATCGGACACACTCTTGGACTCAATCATAACATGAAAGCAAGCAACTTGCTCTCGCCGCAGAAGATGAATGATAAAGAATGGACGTCGAAGAACGGTTTGTACGGCTCTGTGATGGATTATCCGGCGGTGAACATAGCTTCGGACAGGAAAAAGCAGGGTGAGTATTTTATCACGATTCCGGGCCCGTATGACCGATGGGCAATTGAATTCGGGTACTCGACGTCGCTGACCGACAAGAATGCGGAGAAGACGCGCCACGAAAAGATCCTTTCTCGTTCGACGGAGCCGGCCCTCATGTTCGGAAACGATGCCGATGATATGCGGTCTCCGGGGGCAGGCATCGACCCGAGGGTGATGATCAACGACATGTCGAGCGACGCCGTGTCGTACTCCATTGACCGTTTGAAATTGACAAACACGGTCATCGGCAAGATCAAGACAAAATACTCAAAGCCTGGTCAGTCATACCATGAACTACGGAATGCTTTTCTCATCGCCACGGGCCAATACAGCTCCATGGTTTCCGTGATCTCCCGCTTTGTCGGAGGAGTGTATGTCGACCGTGGATTCGTCGGGCAGACGAAAACAGGCAAGCCTCTGACGCCCGTCAGCAGGGCCGATCAAAAGAAGGCAATGCAAGCATTAAAAACGCATTTGTTTTCGCCCGGTGCATTCAAAACAGCCGATGACCTGTTCGGACTTCTCCAGGTGCAGAGACGGGGATTCAGTTTCTTCGGAACGACCGAAGACCCGAAACTCACTGACCGCGTGCTAAACATTCAACGAAATGTCGTTAACCATCTCCTGCATCCTGTCGTCATGAAACGACTGAACGATTCAAGAATGTACGGCAATCAATACTCGCTTGCGGAAATGATGTCAGACTTGACGGACGGGATCTTTCAGGAGGATCTCAAGACAGAAGTCAACGTCTACCGGCAGAATCTCCAGCTTGAATATGTCAACCGGTTGACCGCGGTTCTGACGCCGGAAGGGAAGTCTCGATATAATTACACCGCACAATCCCAGGCAGTGTTTCAGTTGAAAGCCATTGAAAGGATGTTGAAAGTGCGACAGCGAGGGAATGCCGAGACGGCTGCACACACCCAGCACATCTTGATGCTCGTTCAGAAAGCATTTGAGGCGAAAGCGTAGGATTGCTCGTGTAGATGGAGCTTCGAGGGCGGCCCAATACGGCCGCCCTTTTGTTTTCCGACGAACTCAGTCGCTTCAGTATTCGCCCGGGAGGTCACAGCGAGGGTCTTCGCCCTTTCCAAAAATAATACACCGGAACACCCAGGGCCAAGAAGCCCAGTCCCGCCCATGCCTCCTGAGGTCTTTCCACTAACGTGTTTATGACAAACCATGTTGCCACTGCAATGAAAAAAACCGGCGGGAAGGGATATGCAACGGTTTTGTAGGGCCGCTCAGCGTCCGGCAGGCGTTTGCGAAACACGAACACACTTGCGGCCGTGAGGGCGAAGAAAATCCAATCGGTAAAGACAACATAGGAAATGAGTTTGTCGAACGTTCGCCAAAACAGAATCAGCACGATTGCCCAGGCGGACTGAATGAGGATGGCGTTCATCGGCGTATGGTAGCGAGGATGGACTTCCGCTACTTTTTTGAAAAACAACCCGTCGTTTGCCATTGCGTAATAAATGCGCGGCGCGGTGAGCGTATAAATTCCGGCTGTCCCAAATGTTGAAACAAAAATAGTGAGAGCGATGATCGTCCCTCCGACCGGGCCCAGAGCAACGCTCACGGCATCTGATGCTATTCTCGGGGACGAAGCCATATCAGCCGGCGAGAGCAAGAACATGTATGCGATGTTCGTTGAGATATACACCAGGCCGACAACAAGCGTGGCCAGCACAAGCGCAATCGGTACGGACCTTTTGGGGTCTTTTGCCTCCGCTGCAGTAAAAGTCGCGTGCTGCCATCCCCCATAAGACCACAAAACACTGACGAAAGCGATCGTCAGCGCGCCGCTCAGGTTGCTCGAAGAAAGCCCGAGGGAAAAGTCGGTTGTAGAAATCGAGCCCCAGCCAAATCCAACAGCGATCAAAAACAAAATCCCGAGGAGTTTTAGGACTGTGAATAAATCCGAAAACATTCCCCCCGCCTTAACGCCAAGGATATTCACAACCGTGACAAAGATGATTCCGAAAATGGCAACGGCAGTTTGCCCAACGTCCGTTAACGGCACGAGAAAGCCGAAATAGGTTGAAAAAGCCACCGCAAGTGCAGCGATGCCTCCTGTGTTGACAACGAGGAAATATGCCCAGCCGAAGAGGAAGCCGCTGAGTCCGCCGTATGCTTCAGTCAAAAAAACGTAGACTCCGCCCGCGCGAGGCATCATTGCCCCAAGCTCGGCGAAGGTGAGGGCGCCGCTCAAGGCCATCAAACCCCCGACAACCCACACGCCGACGATCCAGAGCGGCGACGGAAGTTCCTTTGCAATGAGCGCAGGAGTAAGAAAGATACCCGATCCAATCGTCGAGCCAATCGCGATCATGGTAAGATCAAACAGCGATAAGGAGCGTTTGAGTTCAGACATAGCCGGGAAACATCGGCGTTGGATTAGTGGATTTATGGATTAATGGATAAATGAAAGCAGAGTCACTACTCCACCCATCTAACTTCCACTCATCCTGAAGAGGCTTCCTCACGGATTATTTCATCATTCTTTTCAACAACTGAATTTGGCCCGCGTGATACACATCGTGCATTGCGATGCCATAGACCGTCGAGCGGATTGACCAGATGCTTCCTTTCGGTTTCTTCTGTAAGTCTGAATCCTCCAGCCCGGTAATCGCTTCTGCCAAGGAGGAATGCATATCTGCAAGAAGTTTTCTATCCCGTTTCCAGGATGGTTCGGTGACCTCTTCAGGTCTGTGAAACCAATTGCTGCCTTTAAGCGGGAACGAGCCTTTTTTCTCTCCAAGGATTCTTCTTCGCACAATGTACTTCCAGTATGCGCAGTGCACAACTATTTCCCATATGTTGTGGCGTTTTTTCGACGGCCGCCACGAGGCTTGTTTTGCGTTCAGTCCCCGGATGGCACCTCGCAGATTAGGCCCGTGCCACGCTCTCGATGCATAACCCTCGTCAACCATTTTCAAAAGCAATTTTCTCTCTGCGCTTTGAGAAATTCTTTTCATGTTCAACCTTCAAAATTACGAAATGTATTGTGCAGTAGACAAAGTGTGAAGAATGTACACAGTGACGATGCGAATTGCAAAATAAAAACGCGTGATTTATTGCACGAGACCGGTTTTTTTGTGATGAAGCCCTTGTCCAAACGCGCTCTCTTTCGTATAATTATTGACAGCCAAAAATATCGGAGGATGTATGAGGAAGATGATCGTGGTTTTGTTCGGGTGCGGGCTCATGTCGTTCAGTGCGATTGCTCAAGACCACGGGTTTGGCCTTGGAGTTGTCATCGGCGACCCAACCGGGATGAGCGCAAATCTGTGGATGTCAAGACAAAGCACTCTGCAATTCGGGTTTTCTCTCTCCGACAGGTTCAAAGGAAACCGCGCACTCATGAGTGTCGACTACTTGTGGCACTCGTTTGACGTCATCCGGTCTACAGAGCGGTTTCCTGTCTATTACGGAGTGGGCGGCGCACTAACCTCCGGTGGCGGGGGAGAAGCTGCCCTTGGTGTTCGCGGCGTGTTCGGCGTGGCGTGGCTTTCGCGGCAGGTGCCGATTGATGTTTTCTTTCAAGTTGTGCCCACGGTGATCATTGTGCCGGCAAGTTCGTTCGGTGTGGGCGCTGGCGTCGGAGTGCGGTTTTACTTTGGATAATTGCGGGCGTAACTATTCAATCTCGCAGGAGGGTAAAAGTATGAGAATTATTCTTGCTGTGTCTCTGATTGTGATGGCCTCGGTTTCTGTCTTTGCACAGGAGAAAAGCGAAGAAAAGAGCTCCAACCTGAGGCAATACTACAGCGGAAAATTTGGATTCTACCAGCCAAGCGACGGCCTCAACAACGGCCTGCTCTTTGGCATTGATGGTGTGACGGAATTCATCAATTACAAATTCACTCTCACGGGTGCAGCAGACCTTTATATGAAACAAACCATCGGCATTTTCAAGGATCCAAAGCCGACGGTGTATCAGCAACAAATGGTTCTCATACCGTTGCACGCCAACGTAGGTTTCAAACTCTTTGATGTCCCCGACGCGGACAGTCGTGCGTATGCGGGAGCTGGGGGAGGATATTATCTCTATTTCTACGCCGTTGAGTACGCTTCAGGCAGTGGCGGCATCCTTGGCGGTGGCCTCAGCTCGCAGACCGAAACCAGAAACGGGGGAAAAGCTTTCGGAACGGTATTCCTGCGCCTCCTGATCGGCCAGATTTTCATTGAACCGCGGTTTTACATTGCCGGAAAAGCTGAAGATACCGTGCCGGACAATTACACATTCCTCGTGAACCCTTCAGGTTTTTCGATAACAATGGGCGTTCAGTACCGCTAACCTTCACCGGACTTCCGAAATCAGCGGTGGTTGAATTTCGGAAGTCTACCTCGTTAAATCTTCTTAGTTCCTCTTTTTTATTAAAGAATCCGGCAAAGTCTGCGTACATTGTTCCTTCGTACGACGGCGTTTGGCGAAGCCATCCCTTCGGGAAACGCCGTCCTACCGATTTCAAATGAAAACCATCCTCTGCATCTTCGGCACTCGTCCCGACACAATCAAAATGGCGCCGGTCATCCACGAGCTCCGGAGGTTTAAGCGCGAATTCAGAGTCATCACGGTAGCCACGGCGCAGCACAGGCACATGCTTGACCAGGTGCTTGAAGTTTTTCGGATAAAGCCTACCTACGACCTGAACATCATGCAAACGGGCCAAACGCTGTCCCAGATTTCATCACGCACGCTCGAGAGGCTCGACACCATCGTTGCTGGTGCAAAACCCGACCTTGTGCTTGTCCAGGGAGACACGTCGACGACGTTTTTGGGAAGCCTCGTCGCTTTTTACCACAAAGTTTCTGTCGGCCACATCGAAGCCGGATTGCGGACATTGGATAAGCTCAACCCTTTTCCGGAAGAGATAAACCGTCGGCTCACGGGGCATATTGCTGATCTCCATTTTGCGGCAACAAAAACTGCAAAAAAACTGCTCCTGGCTGAAGGAGTCGACCGTCAAACGATTTTCACCACAGGGAATACAGTAATCGACGCCTTGGTCACAACGGTTGAGCGTAACCATAGGTTTGATTCGCAGGTTTTGAATGGCATTACCAGAGAAGCTGCCCGCGGAAAACGCCTGGTGCTTATTACAATACATCGAAGAGAAAATTGGGGAAAGCCGATGTTGGGAGCTTGCAAAGCAATCAAAAGGCTCGCAAACGAAAATTCCGACGTCAACTTCGTTTTTCCGGTGCATAGGAATCCTGTTGTTCGCAATGTTGTTTATCCAACGCTCTCAGGTCTCGCCAATATTCTTCTTCTTGAGCCGCTGAACTACAAAGACTTCGTCAACCTGATGAAGACAAGCTCATTCATTGTCACGGACTCCGGCGGTATTCAGGAAGAAGCGCCTTCGCTCGGCAAACCCGTTCTCGTGTTGAGGAAGGTCACAGAAAGACCCGAAGCAGTCAGGGCGGGCACGGTAAAACTCGTTGGTCTGGACGAGAAGAGAATCTACCGTGAGAGTAAACGGCTCTTGAGCGAGGGCAGAACATCCCGTTCGATGGCGAAGCGGGCCAATCCGTACGGCGACGGTAAGGCTGCGTGGCGCACGGTTCAGGCCATCCGGTGGTTTTTCGGATATCGGCGAAGCCGGCCCGCTGAGTTCAAGCCATAAGGGATGTCCGACACATGGCGCAGCTTGCCCGCCAAGCTTTGTGGCGGGGCATGCGCGTGGAATGTCGGACATCTCATCAAGCCAGAGCGGCTGGAAATTGACAAGACGCCAGCCCGCCTGCGGTCTGGCGGGGAATCCAGAAATTAGCCAGCTCTGGACTCCTGCTTAAAACCCGCAGGAGTAACAAAGTGATTTTGAGGGGGCACATATTTTTCAATCAATTCTCTCTCACCAAATATTGGAGGATGTATGAGTAAAACAAAGATGTCCATATTGTCACTTGCGGTCGTTTGCTTCAGCATAGCCGTCGCACAGGAAGATAAGATGCCCGCTCAAACGAAGTCGGCCGCGGACATGCCCGGGGGAGTCAAAGGTTCATTCCTGAAGCAATCGAAGTTTGTCGAAGGGCAAATGCTGTCGTTGCTCGAAGCGGTTCCGCAGAAAAAAATGAGCTGGAGGCCGGCAAAGGGAGTGCGTTCGACGGCCGAGTCGTTCATGCATGCCGCGCTCGGCAATTACATCTCAAGCTCGAAGATCACGGGAATGATGGCCGAAGGAGTCGACCCTGCGAAGCTGGAAAAATCTGAGACCGACAAGAAGAAGATTGCAGAAGCTCTCAAGAAATCGTTTGAGGTTGTGAACCAGGCCGTCACGAACTGCCCGGAAGCGGAGTTCGACATGAAGGTTGATTTCTTCGGGATGGACATGAACAAGATGGACATGATCATGCTCGGCGCCACGCATCAACATGAGTTGCTCGGCCAGCAGATTGCGTATGCGCGGACGAACGGTGTTGTTCCGCCTTGGACGGCAGAGCGGGAAAAGAAGATGAAGGAGCAGAAAAAGGGAAGTTAGAGGTCGTTTTAGTAAGCTGACAAAAGAGCCTCGCGAGTGACGGGCTTTTTATTGTTTACACGACGAGGGGTCGGAATTTCCCAAAAGGACGACAAAGCAAATTCCGATCTACTGGGCAACTTTAAGAGCGAACAATACTTCTTATCCGAAAACTGGTCGGTTTGACTCAAGGAAATCGTTTTTAGAGTAAACCTCTTTTCTTCAGTGCCGCCTCCGTCATCGGCCGCAAATCCCTGGCAAACTTGCACGTCCGCTCAAACGTCTTGTCGCTGAATTCATGCCTCTTTCGATTAAACTCCCTCATCGATTCTTCCCAAGAGTTTTTGCCTGAGAGCCATTGGTCAACCGCATCAGCTAAGATTGCCGCATGAGTTGAAGCTTGGTCGATTCCCTGACCCGACCACGGGTCAAGAATCTGCTCCGAATCTCCAGCAAGGGCCCAGCCATTTCCAAATGGCACCCTTTGCCATCCAGGGATGCTTCCCGTGCCTTTTACCGAACCAACCTGATCTGAGCTCCTAATCCTCGTCGTAATTTCAGGCATTGCTTCGAGTTCCCTCGTCAAGAAAGCTGAAGGGTTTTTGCGAAATTCAGGAAACTCCTCTATCGGCACGGAAGAAGCAATAAGCGTCAATGCCGCGTCTGTCGGAAAAACATAGACGAGTCTGTTCCCGCGGTAATGAAACTCGGCGGCTGGTCCCGGTTGTAGTGCGAAATTGCGGTAGTAAGCATAGTACATTGTACGACGAACGGGTTCGGAATTGTCGATTGCTGGTTGGACCTTTTTGGCTACGATTGAATTTACCCCATCGGCGCCGACCACGAGTCTCGCCGTAGCCGTAAAAACCTTCCCCTGTTCACGCCACTGAACTCCCGTCACTATGCCATTTTGATTGAGGATGTCGTCCACGTAGGCGTCTTCGTGAACCGAGACAGTTTGCTCGCGGCGAACTCTCTTGATGAGAATATCGTGAAGCGTGATGCGTCGAAGGCAGAGATAATGACTTGGTCCATCCGGGCTTTTAACAGGCTCAGTAAAAACATGGCCGTCAAGATAGTTAAAACTATTGACGAGTTTTGGAGCGAGCGAATAGGCTTCATCCAGGACTCCAAGGCGCTCGAGAACATGAAACGTCGGATACCGAAAGAAATGCGTGGAGAGAGTATCACTGGGGAATCGTGCCCGGTCGAGGAGAAGCACTCGATACTTTTTTTGACCAAGAAAAGCCGAAACAATTGAGCCTGCAACGCGTGCGCCCACGACGATCACGTCATAATCGCGTTTCATAGTCTGGTGCGAGAGTTCTGCTAGCCGGCTCGTTTCGTGAGGCGACAGTAGATGAAACTTTGGATTTTGCCGGCAGGCGTTGTGTGATGCTCCGACCGCGTTTCGATGAGGTGGAAGGATGGGCCAAACTGGCGTTCAAGTACTTCGGCCGAATATCTCATCGTTGGTAGGCCGCTGCATTTTTCCGGACCGTCTTGAGCGAATGTGGCGAGAATGAGCGTTCCGCCGAGGGCCAATGCGTTCTTACAGCGGTGGACATATGCTTCTCTCGACATTTGATCCGTGAGAAAATGGAACGCGGCTCGGTCATGCCACAGTTGGAAGGAATTGTCGGGGAGGTTCGCTTGTGTGATATCGGCTTGTAGCCATTTCACATTGTCAGCTTTGTCGCCAAGTCGCTTCTTTGCCTTTTGGAGGGCTTCAGAAGAAATGTCGAGCACGGTGATGTCTGAATAGCCGGATTGCACGAGGTCAAAAACGAGGGTAGAATCGCCGCCGCCTACATCTATCAAAGGTGTGGATTTTGGAAGGCCCGCATTCTTGATCATCTCCAACGAAATATCGAGATGCGGTTTAAACCAGCTTACTTCATTGGATAATTTTGTGGAAAAGACTTTTTCCCAGTGTAGTTTATTCCCAGCCAAAAGTTCACCTCATGCTAAGCTCGCCGTAAGTATTTTGCAACAACCCATCCGATGAAGACAACAAAAGAAAGGATAAGCCAATTGTACTCTGATGAGTAAGTTCCGACAGGGTAATGATTGCTGATCATGATGAACACAACCGGAACAATCATGAAGGTATTGTGTTTTGAGCGTGCCTTTGCACGAGCTCCCAACGTTAAGTCAGGCTGGTCACCTCTTTGTAGCGCGGCAACCATCTTTCTTTGTCCTGGAAGAATGCGAATCCACACATTTGCGGCCATGAGTGTTCCAAACATTGCTCCAGCCTGCATGTACGCCGTCCGACCTCCAAAAATCTTGCTGAAGGCATATATGGCCGCGACAGCCAGAACAAAAGAAATTACCACGCCCACGCGCTCATTGGCTCCTAGCGCTGAATTCCATAACACGTCGTACACAAACCAGGCGACGACCAGAGAACCCAATCCAATCAAGATCGAAGTCGTTTCATCGTACATCGCATCGACGAGCAAGCCACCGGTGTAATACACAAGTACGAGCAGTAGCATTCCGCTGAGCCATGTAATCGCCGCTTCCCACTTGAACCAATGAAGCTTCGTCGTCAGCATGCTCGGCTTAGACTGTTTTCCAACAACATAGAATCCGCCACTATGCACCATCCAGACCTTCGATTCTTGCTCGCTCTTTGAGGAGTCCGCCATCTCGTGGAATCGTCCGTCGAGCCAGGTGAAGAAATATGTCGTGCCGATCCACAGGATGCCGGCAAACACATGCACCCATCGTGTGATGATGTGAAGCCATTCGTTCCAGTCAAATTCCATAACTATTTCTCTTACCGAATTCTGATTTTAATCCGACCCCTTTTTTATTTCCCCCTTATGAAGGGGGAAAAGAAGGGGGTCGGCAAGATTCTTGTACGGTCAAGGTTTGTTAAGAACCATTTCTTCCACCGTTTGGTAAATATCCTCTAAGACACCATCCAGATTTTCATAAATGTCATCATTTGTGAATCGCAAGAACCGGATGCCGTACATTTCGACAAGTTTTTGACGATGCTCATCAAAAGCCCTAGTAGATTCGGTATGGCTATCGCCGTCGACTTCAATAGCCAGCTTCAAGGCCGGACAATAAAAATCAGAACAAATGTGTCGACAGAGTATGGACGCCGGAATTTCTGACCGAGGATTGCCTGTTCCTGATTTTCGACCAGAGTATGATCTCGGATTTCGGCATGGATTTTCGAAGCATCTTTCGAACGGCTTTCTGTGAGCTTTTGTTAAAAACGAATGTCATTGTTTGGCCTTAACTTCCTCGATACGTCGAATATCCGTACGGATTCAGCAACAAGGGAACATGGTAATGCGCCGACGATTGGTTCACCTCGAAGGCAATCTGCACGTATGGATAAAAACTTTCGGAGCCGACGGAACGAAAATAGGTAGCGGTCTCGAACGTCAGCCTATAGGTTCCTCGTTCCAACGGGATCCCTTCCGGAAACAGGCTGTTGATTCTCCCATCCGGATCCGTCGTTCCGCTTGCGACTTTGCTCCATTCTCCGGTTTTACCTTTCATTTCCAAAATTACAGTGATGCCGGCGGCCGGTTTTCCGAGCGACGTATTAAGGACGTGTGTAGTAATAAAGCTCTTCATATAATCTCCTGAAACATAACTTCTTCATTCGATATTCCGCGTTCGATATTCATCATTCAATCTTTACTTCTTCCTCTAAGAATCTTCACAAACGATCTACTCCGGATTTCATCAATCGAAAGTCCGGTTGCAGTTGCTTCCTGTTCGGTAATTGCACCGCAGCCGATTCCCTGAAGGAAGAAATTCAGCAAGCCTTGCCCGGTTGCCGCATCGTCAAAAACATCACCGATCAGCGTTGCCTGAGCAGCTTTTTCCATGAATGTTTTCAGGCGATTTGATGCCGTTTCCAGTTCCTTCAAAAAGAAATTGTACACAGCGGCATAGCGGACGGGAAGCTGAGCAGGATGCAAATCCCAGCCTTGATAAAATCCGTTCATAAGCGAATGATTGATGTGTTCAAAGTTCAATTTCCAAATGCGATGCACGACACGTCGGTTCTCGAACTTTTGTTTTGCGGATAGCGATTTGCCGTCCTTCATCCGATTCGGTCCAACCGGCATAATGTTTGTCGCTCCGTCTGAGATCCAAACGCCCGTACCAGCAAGCGAGACTTTCATGACAGTCCGGGCAAAATCGCATGCCGGATGAACTATGCTCTGGTATTGAGCCGTGATGTTGTTCGATGCAGTATAATCATAGACGCCGAAATGTGCGGCAATACAACGGCCGCTGGCAGCCGAAATAAACGAAGGAATCGCTACCCCGCCTTTGGAATTGAAAATAGACTGAGGAGTTTCAATCATCAACTCTAGTTTAAGCGAACCTTGCTTAAGGCTATTCTTCGACTCGAGGGACTCGAGCAGTTCTACCAGAGCTGCAACTTGTTCGGTCATCACGACCTTGGGAATTGTGACGACAAAACCGCCCGGAAGCTTGCCTTCCGTCTTTTTCACAAGAGACGTGACGAAGATATCGAGCGTTCGAATGCCACGGCTTTTCAGTTCTTCTGTGAGGGGTTTGATGCGAAACCCGATGAACGGAGGGAGAATTCCCTCCGCCATCCCTCTCCCAACTTCCTGCGCCGTAAACTCGGCATGGCGGTCTTCCTCACTGTCGGGGCGGTTCCCGTAGCCGTCTTCAAAGTCAATCCTGAAATCTTCGACAGGCTCTTTCTTCAGCTTATCAATGATACGACGGTAAATGGTGCTGAGGAATTGGGCGTTGCCTTTCAGTCCGAGAGCTTTTGCAAACGCTGCAGGTGAGGCGGCATTCTCATCTATCGATTTGAGAGCGACCGTTCCAAGCTTTTGAGCCGTATCGGCTTTGAAAATCTGGGCTCCGCCATACACAGTGTGCACGGGTTGACGCGCAGGAGAATCGCCGGGATACATCTTGGCGAATTGTGTGTTTGCTTCTCGAAGCTGTCCTTCGATTCTCTCAAGCAGGTCGGATAGCAGGGAAGTACTCATCGTTGTAAAAGAATGAAGCAATGGTACGTAAAAGTGGTGGAAGGGTCAAACAGTCAGGGACGATTCAATAACCGCTGGTAACTTTCAGCATGGTGGATGGCAATTCCCTCAAAAGCTGGATAAGCCGAGAGCTCCGATACCGTTTGTCTCATTGCATTGCGCATCCGTGTGGTGTCGAGTGTCGCAAAGCTGACTTTCGTTCCCGGGACAAAAAGATCCTGCAGTACAGGCCACCAGAGAACTTGCCCCAGGTTGACACCTGAATCCATCATAAAAACATCGAAACGAGCTTTATCGGTTGATTTGACAACAAAAACTTTGGCACTGTCAAGACGTGGAACGAGTGCCACATAATGTGCGGATCCAGGCGGGGTCGCGCCTTCCGTTGGTGTTCCGCGGATGGTCAGAATGTTCTCATCGGGTAGAGGGCTAGTTTCTAAACCAACGAAAACGCGCGTTCCCTTTTTTGACGCATACTCAAGTTCATCGGAAGAATGAAGCACGATGCCGTCCGCCCCGGCGGCAAAGGTGCGATAACTCATCAGGACCACAATATCCATCAGGTCGATGATGTGTTCGTGTACTGGCTTGCTGATCCCAGCGAATTCAATGGTTCTTTGCTCGCGGGAGAATTCCTCGGGAGTATCCAACCAGAAGGGAATGTCGGCGCCCATCAGAAGCTTACCGCGTTTTGCGGTTGTTGCGGCCTCGCTTAAAAGTCTGAGGAAGTTCTGGAGAATCCATGTACCCCGCGGACCATTGAAGCCGGCGAGCAAATACGGTTCCACATCAAAATGAATCCCGTCGAACCGTTCCTGTTTTTTGGAGGTGCTATTGTATCGAAGGACATTTTCAAGAGTGGTGTTGACAAAACGGCGTTGCTCCGGCAAAATGAAATCCTTGTCCCCAAAAAGAGCGTGGACGGTTATACCTTTGGCCTTCAGCTCAAAGACAAGAGGGCGCATGATTTTCGCTTCAATTTCGATTCCGCGCTCTCGTTGAGCTTGAGGCCGATAGGGTACAGCCAGAAACACGTGTGAAACTTTTTCCTGTGAAAGAAGTCCGACCAACTGATTTCTTTTTGCTTTATCTCGAACGAGATCATCCGTATTCCAC
This sequence comes from Ignavibacteriales bacterium, assembly GCA_016193365.1. GTDB lineage: Bacteria > Bacteroidota > Ignavibacteria > UBA10030 > UBA10030 > JACQPT01. The sequence continues at coordinate 4,302 of JACPSI010000120.1, read as the reverse complement.
ACCCATACTGCATGGTCATTCTTGCATAGTTGAGTTACTGGTGCGAGTGGCGGGAGTGGCAGAAAGGATGTCGTGTCCCTGCAAAACGACAGCGATTTGAGATACACCGATCCTTGATGGACGGAGGAAGCTTCGAAAGAAATTGTCGCGAGTAGCGATTTGTTTATGCGGGCTGGAATCTGGGAAAACGAAATAACTGCCTGTCGCCAGTTTGTATCAATAGTCCCTGAAGGAAGGAATCGACCAAGATCGCCAACTTCCAGGGCGTCTTCTTTTCGCTCCCATGCTGCATCGGCAATTTTTATGGAAAGGGTCTCTTTGCCGGTGGAACCGCGAACCCAAAAAGTAATAGCAGAAAATTCGGAAGCGTCGAGATACATTCTTTCGCTTGCTGTAGACGTTGTGTTAAACAGATGAATCCAAAGCCCACAAAAGCCATCGCGCTCTTTCGAATAAGATAAGCGAAGAGATTTTCTGTCCTCGATGTCGGCGGCATATTCCACAAACGCGGAGCTCGGCGACCGCTGAAACACATTGAACGAACCGCCGAGGACATTTCGCATGCCCCCGTTGAAATCGGAGACGAGAAAACAATTGCCGGAGAAAGTGGGGGAAGAGGCGGTGGCAATAAATGACTCGACTTTCGGCAGGCCGTCGCGCAGGGTATAGACAGTGAGTCTATCTCCGCCCGGCTCGTGGAGAATGGCTATCTGGCCATACCGGATATCGGAAAAATTCTTCAGCCCCCAGTCTGCCGACGATACTTCAACAGAGAGAAATTGGGAATGAAGGAGAGGTGAAAGAAAAAACAAAGACAGCAGGAGTGATTTCATGAAACTCTTTTTCTCACGCGTCGTAACAACCTTCAGAGGACATCGTGACAAAATTCTTGCTCTGGCTTCTCGTACTGGTCTTTTGCTGGCCCCTCGCCCTGCTCGCCATCATCCTTTATCCTTTTGTTTGGCTCCTGTCGCTTCCGTTTCGCCTCATCGGGATCACGATGGATGCTCTCTTTGAATTCATCAAAGCGCTGATAACACTCCCTGCGAGAGTCATCCAGGGCCCGAAAAAAGGCTAAGAGAATAACGAGAACCGTTATTCCTTTGCCGCGATTCCAATCATTTCAAAGTGAGCGCCTCTAAGCAGTGGACCCGACCCAATAAATGCGCGCGCGGGAAAATCCTTGCTGAAATACGTTCGGTACGCAGCATTGAATTTGTCGTAGAGGCCGAGGTCCGGACAAAACACCTGGACTTGCACAAGGTTGTCCATCGTCATGTTCGCATCGGCAAGAACCGATTTGAACCCGTCGAGGAGGAATTTGATTTCGTCGTTGATATCTGCTGGAGGGACTCCCGTTTTTGGGTCGATACCAAGTCTGCCTGAGAGGTAGAGGGTATTTCCGACCAGGACGGCATCGCTAAATGGAAGGTTCCTTGCCGTCGCTGACCGAGCGATATTGATATTTCGGCGTTTCGAGGTTGACTCTTGCGCGTACGTCGAGGAAACGAGGACCAAAACAACACTCAAAAATAAGAATGGTTTCGTCATAGATTTGCTCCTTCCTGAGGTCTTTCAAAAGCTATTCAAGAAAACTCATGTTGAACGCTCTCACAAGAGTGAGTCCGATACTCCAGTTTTCGCTCCCCTCAAAAGAATTGCCGTAATCGTAATTATCTCCTGCGGCGCGAAGAGAGCCGTGTACACTCCACTGGTAATCTTCAAGGCCATACAAAAAGCCGTAGCGTCCGACGAGCTTGCTGTTGTGGTCTTCATATCCCGTAAATCCAACCATCTCGGCGAAAAACTTGAAGTTTTCACTGATCGGCGTTATAAGACCGGCGTCGAAACCGTACACATCATCCTGCACGCCAACGACTTCCGGGTTCCCGACTATGGAGAAGCTGACGTTCAGGCGTGTCTCAAGACTCGGAAATTGTTTCGACAACAAAAGGTGAGTATGAAAATCCATCTGGTTGCTGCCGAGACGCGTCCGGTGGTAGGATGTATTCGGGAGCTTGACGGAATTCTGGATTCCAACGGCCGGGAAGGACTCTTGTTCCCGGAAAAAGTTTATTCTCGTCGAAACTGTCAAATCACCCCAGTCAAAGTAACGGCTCCCGGCTGGAGTTTTTGCCGATAACCCACCAAGCCAGTCGAGATCGAGATTGACATTCTCCGCCACACCCTGATGCCACGCGAGGACAAACACCCGCCATACGGACTGAGGAAATTCTGGCGGAGGCGGGATGTTCTTTCGAAAATACTCGACTCCGGCGCCTGCCTGCACCTTCCCCTTACCCAGCGTAACGGCGCTTTCTGCTCGCATAACAGGCCGCTGGGCAAATACCATGTGCAAAGAAAAAAAGGAAATTAGCAACGCTCGAACGACACGTTTCATGAAAGGGCCTCCGGGTTGAAAGGGATGGGTCAGATTGTAGCTGAAGATTCGGAGTGATGCAAGAGGATTCTACAAAAGCGGAAACGCGGTTGGAGTGGAATGACCACCCTCACCGAAAAGTGAGCTTCACGTGGACGATTTCAGGCCTGTTGCCGGTTCTGACAGGAGGTCCCCACGTGCCAACACCGCTCGAGACATAGAAATGAGTCTGTTGCTTTTGCTTGTATCCCCAGCTCAGTTCAAAGATGGCCTTTGAGATAAAATTGAAGGGCCACAACTGCCCATGATGGGTGTGCCCAGAAAGTTGCAGGTCGATCCTTTGTGCAGCGGCCTCGTCGAGCCGAAAAGGTTGGTGGTCCATAAGTATCACAGGATAGTTTGTATCCACATTTTTCATGATTTCCTCGAGGGGCAATCGGCGCTTGCCCGCAAATTGCCGAATTGCACGGTCTTCACGGCCGACAATGAAAATGCTACTGGCGACCTTCACGACGCTATCGCGCAGCACGTGAATGCCGTGATCCGTCAAATACTGATACGCTTCTTCCACGCCGCCGATGTACTCGTGATTTCCCGTGCATGCGATCACACCGTATTTTGACTTGATTGTTCGAAGGGTTTCTCCCAGGTTTTGTTTTATCACGGGGCCGAGGTCTTCATCGACAACGTCGCCGGGGAGAAGAACGAGGTCGGGGGTGAGGGAATTGATTTTCTCCACGATCCGTTTCAGCCTCGATTTGCAAATAATCGTGCCGAGATGAATATCTGAAGCGACAACAATAGTAAGCGTCTCGAGAGAATGGGAGTTTTTCGGAATCGTGAGTTCCAGGTGTTTTACGCGAAGAGCCCTCGCGTTGAAATGCCCAGCTATCACGACGATAGTAACAATGCCCACCATGAAGACCGCAACCCGTTGTTCCGTGAGTACAATGTTTGCTGTGATAAACGATGGAAAAAATGGGAAGAACGTATTGATCAATCTGAGAACATCTATTACATAAATCATGATGAAAAAATACACCATTGCCGAGAGCCAGTACGCTCCGATGAACACCAATGCACTCGTTGGCCAGGCAAGTGTAACACGTTCAAGAAGCCGGCCGGCGATGTAGGAATAGGCGAGGAAAACAAATCCGGCAACATACCAAACCTTGAATTCGGCAGGCACAACGCCCCATCCCTTGACAAAAATGTACACGTTGAGAATGGTGTACAGAATGAAGGCGATGGAAAAGAAAAGAGAAAAGAACGAATTGCACGGTTCGGTTCATGCGGCGGACTCATCCCCCGGCCCCTTCTCTATTAATAGAGAAGGGGAGTTGGAATTCTGCTCGGCCTGTGACAAGATGATTGATTTGAGTTGACCCAAGACGTGATTCACATTACCATCGATTTCCTCATTTCGAAATCGAATCACTAGAAGGCCCAAGTCGTTTATAATGTGAGTGCGGAATGAATCGTAATCTTTTTGGAGCTCATGGTGCTTGCCATCGAGTTCAATCACTAGTTTCAATTCGCGGGAGTAGAAATCCGCGATGAAGAAAGATTCATCTCCTTCGTAGGTGAAAAAAATTGGATGTTGACGAAGAAATTTTTTTCCGAGGAATTGTCTATTGCGTAGTCTTTTCCAGACATCTGCCTCAGCGAGCGTTTGTCTTTTCCTCAGCTCACGGCAAAGTTGCTTTGCAGCCTCATAAGTCGATCTTTTCATTTGTTTTCAAGCTCAATCCCCATCCCCTTCTCTATTTTGATAGAGAAGGGGAGCGAGGGGTTGAGTCACCTCAGCATTTTCTCAAGCCGAATTCTCGTGATTTTCTGTTGTTCACCGGCCGCAATCGCGAGCTCTTGATCCGGATGGTTGCTCAGCCTCTCTTCAAGCATTCTCAACATTTCCTCCGCGC
>JACPSI010000119.1 GCA_016193365.1 Ignavibacteriales bacterium | reverse complement strand
CCGTCTGTGTAAAATACGAACAAATCTCCCGTCTGAAAAGGAATTCTCTGCTGCTCGATGGAGCTGGAGAATTTTCTTCCTCCATCAAGGCCTAACGCCAATCCCACAGGGCTTACCAGCTCAACTTTCTTCGCCCGGGCTTTGCGCACGATCAGCGGGTTATGTCCTGCTCGAGCGACGATCACCGACCGTTTTTCCAGGTCGAAGATGCCGAAGACGAGACTGATGAAAACCCCGCGATCGACATTCTCATAAAAAAGTCCGTTGACACGCGAGAGCACCTCGGCCGGTGAATTTGAAACCTTTGTGAGAGCTCGCAGAAACCCCTTGGTGAGCGTCATGTAAAAGGCGGCTTGAGTTCCTTTCCCCGAAACGTCGCCAACCGCAACACCGAGCCGTTTCTTGTCGAGTTCGATGAAATCATAATAGTCGCCTCCAACCTCCTGCGCCGGCGCGCATCGGGAAGCGATATCGAGTCTGTACGACGTTGGGTTGGACTTTGGCAGGAAACTCATCTGCACGGAACGGGCAATCTCCAGCTCCTGTGCGAGCCGCTGACGTTCGGAAATGTAGCGGGCGAAGGCTGGAGCGATGGAATCAAGGTCGAGCACCTTGTCCTTTGTCCCGACAGCGATGAACCCCCAAACAAGGAGCAGAGACCAGATTCCAACTAGGGAATAGCCCGAGGCAAGATACGTCGCGTGGCCCGTGGAAATCAATAACGCCGTATCGTTGAAGACGGAAAGCGAAACGAGCCCAACCATGGCAGTCAAGACATCAAACTTTTGCATGCTTGAGAAGAGGAGAATACTAACGACTGCGAGTATCAGTATGCCCGGCAAAGCCGGCTGCACGTCAAGCATGTTGGTCAATCCGTATGCGAAAGCTGTGACAGGCAGAAAAATCCATAGCGAAGAGAAACGCTGTTTGAGAAACGGCATCAGGAACAGGAAAAAGAACACAAAAGGATAGGCAAACACGTACAATTCCCGGCTCAACACCTGTGCAAGAGTGAACGGCTGGGCAAAAAACCTCATAATTGCTTCATGGGAAAACCCTGAACTTATCGGCATGAAGAGCTGGACAATAAAAAGCAGCAACGTCCACACGGCGAGCGTCAATGCGCCAACGCTGACGCCCCGAATGATGCTTGTGCCCACAAGAGAGTGCCGAACATGTCCCGACCCACGTTTCCCTCACCAGTGACTCACTCACTGCCCACAACAACAAAAGGCCCCCTCCACCGATGACTGCGATAAAAGGAAGTGGAATAAACATGGTCCAGTCGGCCTCGGGAGGAAGCTCGATAAAGAACTGATAGGATAACGCTACAGCGTACATCGAGCCGATAAACGTTCCCGTGCGAAAACCAATTTCGCTTGAACGAATGCGTTTGAACACCGCGACGAGCATGATAATACACAGTCCAACGTAAACGACAGCGACGGCAATCCCTCGCGTGCTTTCAAGGGGTTTTTTCGTGAATTCTTCCGGTACGATGAAGTCGACGGCGGCGGAGGAAACGGCATCGCCCGACACCTTGACCCTGACTTCGACTCGATCGTTGAGTTCGGGGGAAGTGGTCGACCAGAGGAACTCATAGTCTGTGCGATGCGGCTGTTCGGTTTTTTTCTGGTTCTCGAATCTCAAAGGGTCGGATAATCCGATGCGAAGTAAACTTCCGGGCTGAGATTGGTTGGCAACTTCAGAATCAGAAATCTCCTGGTCATGAAGAAAACGGAACAGAAATTCTCCGGCGAGTTTCCATGCCTCCTCGGGGCTTACAGATGGGATCTTTGTGCTGTCGGCGATGTTTCTCGTGTACCGAACCAGCGTGCCGCTCTGGCTGAACTGCAATCTGATATCTCCACCGAGTGCGGCGATAAATTTTTGAGCTGCCTCGCGCTGATCCCCCTCTGTGGATCCCACAGAAATATTGCCCAGGGAAAACGGTTTTCTTTTTTTGAAAGTCACCTCCCAGGAATACCCCGGTACAACATTTCGCAGAAGCCGATTTGATTCAGCTCGCCCGAACATCGCTTCGGTTTGTCGGATGAGCGCATGGTTGGCTCTGAACTTTGTGTCAACTGTCATTTCCGACGTGTTGATGTTTGCCCGTTCGAGCATTTCCCTTGCTTTTACAGAGACGGTCGAAGCGTCAAGAGTGGGGCGAAGCCCGCTGTAAGGATGCACAAACGGGAAGAGCTGCAGCACAACGATAAACGAAACGATCCCGACGCCGGTAAAAAGGAGAAGTGGTTTGAGGCTCGGCATGCAGAGGGGAGTCAGCCGGTATGAGGGAGGGAAAAGAAACGCTTATAGCCTGCGGGCTCCATACGCTATGAGCTTTCTGTCCGGGCTGCTTTCGAAAGCTCGTCTTCGATGAATTCGCGTACGGCGGGTTTCAAGTACATTTCTTCAATGCCGACCTCCGCCAGACCTTGCGCAAGAACGGAAGCTCGCTTGGGAGAAGGGAGCTTCTTGTTGATCACGACGAGCCGTTCGGACTTTAATACGCAAAACCCGCCTTCGAAATCACCTTTTTCATACCGAATGGCTATAGCGCTTTTGGTTGCGAGTTGTTCGAGCTCTTTCAGAATTTCTTCATTTGTCATGATGTCTGGGAATTACGTGTTTGGAAGTGTGATTGTTTCAATATCCAGTAGAAGCCTGCCTTTTCATCGTCTCTCAAGGTAAAAGGGAGGCTTTTACAAATTCAAATCTGCAAACTCACAATGTGCTTGCTGTGATAACTTATCCTATTTTGCCAAAACTTTCAAGAAGCTGCCGCAGAAACAGACCCACGCTTTGTCCACCAATTGATAATCCGCTCACCCGTCCAGAGTGTTATCCAACAGAAGACTGCGCCGGCAATGACGTCGATGACGTAGTGATAGCGGAGGTATACCGTTCCAATTATGAGCAATGTTCCCAAAGAAAGTAAAAGCCAGCGGGAATTGAGTTTGCGTTGGAACGCCTGCACAAGAACAATGAGCGTCAGTTGCGTGTGGCCGCTGGGGAAAACATCCCGTTGTACAAAATCGACAGGGTTCGGAATATTCTTTGGTATGGACTCGCCTGCGTCAATGATGGACCGAAGTGTTTCAGTAAGAAAAAGGCCGGGAAGTTCGACGTTCATCTGAGAGAATTCATGCAGGACAAACCGCGGGCCAACTGCCGGAAGCAGAAAATAGCCCAGATAGGAAAGATAGAAGCCATGGACAATCATGAACGCGGCGTGGTCAAATTCTTTGATTGGGAATCGTCGGTAGATTTCAACGCCAAGGATAATAAAGAGAAGATAGTACGAAAAATATCCGACCTGAAGTATTTCCGTAATAACCGGATGCGAGAATTGATAGAGCCATTCGGTGGGATGAACGCCAAACATCCATCTATCGATAGAAATAAACAGTTGGTCATAGTCGACCGGATGAATGGGCTGTACCATCAAATGCAATTCTTTGAACACAAACAAAACAATCGGATAACAATACCACCGATGGAGGCCGATGAGAAACTTCGTTTTTCTTGTCTCCGCCCCCCAGGCAAGTGAGACGACGAGAACACTCACGATGATGTTGACAACGCTTATTTCAAGCCAGTAAAAGACTCGAGATGCAAAAACGATGTTCAGGCTCGTCAGAAAAGCGAGAAACGAGACGGAAACGAAGTCAAGAGGTGTGAGGAGAAAGCGGAGTTTTTTGAAGCTCAAAGCCACCGGAGCAACATCGTTGCAATTGATAAGAAAATCGTGATGCCGACGACATCCTGAAAGGCTGTCTCAAAAGGGCCTGCGGTGATCGCCGGGTCGAATCCGAGACTCTTGGATATCATCGGCGTCACCGTGCCCACAAAGCCCGAGATGTTGATCGAAAGAAACATCGAAATACCGACGGCGAGACCGAACACCCAGCGCCCGTGCCAGACAGCGCCCACGGTCGCAAGTGCGAGTCCGCACACCGACCCGATGATGAGCGTAGTTTGAAACTGGCGCGTGACCGGAATCCACCAGCTCTTAATATTGATTGTTCCCGTGGCGATCCCTCTCACAATCATTGCCGCGGATTGGAGGCCCGTGTTCCCAGAGATTGCTGATATGATCGGCATAAACGACGCCAAAAGAATAACCTGTGAAAGCGTTTTGTCGAATTGATGCACGACGACTCCCGCAAACATCTCCAGCACAAGCGTGATGAGAACCCATGGAAGCCGGAGGAATGCGATTTGTGCGGGCGACCGCCGTTCGAGTTCTATGGCTTCAGAGCCGACGAGTCTGGCCACATCTTCCTCGTGCTCTTCTTCAATAACGTCCACGATGTCATCCACGGTGATGCGGCCGAGGAGTTTGCCCGCATTGTCAGTGACAGGAATGGAAATGATGCCATATTTCTTCACAACACGTGCAACCTCTTCCTGGTCAACGTCGGTCGTTACGCTGATAACGTCGGGGTTCATGATTTTATGCATCCGGCGATTTGGCGCATGGATCAGCAAGTCCTGGAGAGGGACGAGGCCGACAAGAACGCCGTTGTCGTCGGTCACGTACACGCTGTATACATTCTTGTGGGTTTTGGCGAACTCGCGCACTTCCTTGATGGCTTTCTTTACCGTGTCCTTGTAGTTCACATCGGCGGTTTCCTTTTCCATGATGCCGCCGGCAGTCCGTTCATCGTAGTGGAGAAGTTCTTCCACTTTCGAAGACTCGCGGACGTCCATCTTCGCAAGGATCTCTGCCGCTTCATCCTGCGGCAACAAGCCGACGATATCTGCGGCATCATCGGACGCCATGCCGATGAGAACTTCCTGAAGCCGTGACCTGTCAAGCTTCTTAAGCAGGTCCTCACGGTGGCTCCCATCGAGGTGAAGCAATGTTTCGCCACCCACCTCACCCGGCAGAAGTCCAAACACGTATTCCGCTTGCTCGTTCTCCAGCCGATTCATAATGTGCGCGATATCGGCCGGATACAGATCCTGAATGATGTTCAACAAGAGGAAGTCCGATTTTGACCGGACCAACTCCTCGATGTCGCCCATGAGCTCGTCGTCGACTTCTATCAGCTCGCGGGGGGGAGAAGGGGAAATGTCGGTGTGTTCGTCGAGTTCAGGCATAGGAGAAATATCCAAGATACCAATCTCCAAATCCCAAACGACACCCCTTTGAAATTTTCGACATTAGATTTTGGAATTTATTTGAGGTTTGGGATTTGTAGATTGGAATTTCATTACGGCTGTTTCTTGAAAAGGCTCCAGTAGCTTTGTGAGAAGTAAAAAATCCTGCAACGTTAATTCTTCGGGCCGCTTCTTCAAATCAAACCGGATGCCATCGAGTTGTTCCTCGGAAAAACCCAAATCTTTCAGCCCGTTTCGTAGCGTTTTCCGCCTCTTGCCAAATGTTGTGCGTACGATATTTTTGAACAACGTGATATTGCATGGCGGGAGCGATGTTGAGAAATCCAGATGCACCACGGCCGAATCGACATTGGGTTTTGGGTAAAAACAATTGCGCGAAACCTTGAAGAGCACTTCGGGCTTTGTATACAGCTGCGTAAAAATGCTGAGAATGCCAAACGCTTTCGCCCTCGGTGAAGCCGTCAGTCGTTGAGCAACTTCAAGCTGCATCATCAATGTGGCATCTGAAATGCTTTCCTTTTGCTCAAACAACCAAAAGAGGATTTCACTTGTGATATAATAGGGGATGTTGCCGATGATGCGAAGTTTTTTGGCAGGGGACAACTCGGCCAAACGAACGTTGAGAACATCATCCTTGATGACCCTCAATTCTTTGCCAAAGGTTTCATCGAGCAGGTCGATTGCCCTTGCATCGACTTCGATGCCGATAATCGTGGTCGAGCGCTGAAGGAGATGTTTTGTCAGCGCGCCCCTCCCCGGGCCGATTTCCACGACGACGTCGGCGCTCTTCAGCCGAAGGCCCTCAACAATCTTTCGGGCTACGTTTTCGTCTTTCAGGAAGTTCTGTCCGAGAGATTTTTTGGGCGCGATCATCAGCCAGGAAGAGCGAGTGCAATATACCGAACAGCGCAGGGAATTTCAATGAAAGAGTTCAGGAACCTTTGATTTTCCGCAGTCAGAACCGAACGTCGTTGCTTCTCGCTCGATTTTCTTTTACTTTGAAAAAATCCGAGCGCATGCTGAAAGAGAAACTCAACAAAGTCGTCGCCAAAGCCTCCGCCAGATTCCCTTCTGTGTCGATCGTCATCCCCCTCCGTGACGAGGAAGAATCGCTTCCCGAATTGCATTCCCATATTCGGACGGTTCTCAAAAACATGAAGGTGTCCTATGAAGTGATATTCATCGATGACGGAAGCTCCGACGGGTCTTTTAGAGTTCTGCAAGACCTTCACGAAAAGTATCCCGAGGTGAAGGTAATTCGATTCCGGAGGAATTTCGGGAAATCCGCCGCCCTTTCGGTTGGTTTCAAGGAAGCCAAAGGCGATTACGTGATCACGATGGACGCCGACCTGCAAGATGACCCTGAGGAAATCCCAGGTTTGCTTGCCGCGTTAAGCAATGACTACGACCTCGTTTCGGGCTGGAAAAAGAAGCGTTTTGACCCCATCACGAAGACCATACCATCGCGGTTCTTCAACTTTGTTACCGCGAAGATGACAGGCATTCCCATCCATGATTTCAATTGCGGACTCAAAGCCTACCGACGGGAAGTTGTCAAGGAAATCAACGTCTACGGCGAGTTGCACAGGTATATTCCCGCGCTCGTTCACTGGGCGGGGTATCGCGTCACAGAAAGGCCCGTGCAGCACCATCCGCGCAAGTACAGCCGCACGAAATTTGGCATCAGCAGGTTTTTTAACGGCTTTCTTGATCTCCTCACGGTCTTGTTTACTACTCATTACATTCGAAGGCCTTTACATCTCTTCGGCGTGTGGGGGATGGTCTCGTTTGTGACCGGAGTAGCCATCGACGGGTATCTTTCGTATGAATGGTTTGCGGGCAGAACCTCGTTGAGCAACCGGCCGCTTTTTCTCGTGGGCTTCCTCTTTATAATTATCGGGATTCAATTTGTTTCCATCGGGCTACTCGGCGAGATGATTTCCCGGCAGCAGAGAGATGAAGAAGTGTACTCCATTCGCGAGATTCTGAAGTAAAACCTTCGTGCCGGGTTCACGACAGCACGATGTCCAAAGTTTTTCCTTCCTCATGACTCAAACTTCTCCAGACGAGCGAAAAATACGGGAGCGGGAGCACGGAAAATTCCTCGCCCTGGATGCCGAGCGGATTTGGGGATGGAGAACGCCTGCGGGAAAACTCCGCGCGCGTCGCAGAGCGCAACTCATCATTGACCGCGCAGGGATTTCGGCTGGAAAAAAAGTTCTCGAGTTCGGATGCGGCACAGGCCTGTTTACACGTGCGTTTGTCGAAACCGGGGCGGAGTTGACCGGGTTGGACCTCTCGCCCGACCTCATTGCCGAAGCGGCGCAAAAACCGGCTAAGAATATCATTTACATGGTCGGAGATGTGGAGCGACCTGATTTTCCCGAGGCATCATTTGATGCAGTGGTCGGCAGCTCCATCCTTCATCATGTGAATGCTGAGGTGGCTCTTCGCGCTGCACACAAGGTTTTGAAACCCGGAAGTCGGGTTGCGTTTGCCGAGCCGAACATGATGAATCCACAGATTGCCATACAGAAGAACATTCCCGCAATCAAACGAATAATGGGTGATTCGCCGGATGAGACGGCATTCTTTCGATGGCAATCGGCAAAGATTCTGCGTGATGCCGGATTTGTCGATGTCGGGACGTTGCCGTTCGACTTCCTTCATCCTTATGTCCCCGAAGTACTGATTCCCCTCGTGAAAGCGATGGAACGAGTCGTCGAGGGAATTCCGCTTCTCCGTGAGATCGCCGGTTCGATTCTGATGTGGGGAAGAAAACCTTGAGATTCTTTTTGACCCGATGATCGAATCCCCTCAGCTGGAAGAAATCCGTCAATCGATACGGGAGAAGAACAACTCCATCGCAAGTCTCCGCGAACAATGGATTCGGAGAAACCCGTACTATTACGCACAGGTCATCCACTCGCTCCGGTTTATCGTTCCGCAAGGGTGCACCGTCCTTTTTGTGCGATGCAGTACAGGATTTCTCTTGGACGCATTGAAGCCCTCCGTCGGTGTTGGAGTTGACGACAGCGACGAGCAGATTGCCATCGCGCGCCAGCAATATCCGCATCTCAGATTCATCCACCAGTCCCCTGAAAAACTGGACCTTTCCCAGCAGTTCGACTACATCATTGTCTCATCAATCGAAGACATCGTCGATATTAAAGCAGTCCTTGACGGCATCAAGAAGTGCGCTCACCGGCACACGAGAATTATTCTCCTTCATTACAATTTCTTGTGGCATCCGCTCGTTGAGCTTGCCGAATCCGTGAACCTGAAGATTCCCCAGCGTCTCCATAACTGGCTGTCGCACGACGACGTCTACAATTTTCTGCGGCTTTCGAACTATGAAGCCCTCCACACAAAGAAAATCGTTTTGTTTCCCTTTTATGTTCCGCTTGTCTCCACCATTCTCAACCGGTTTGTTGCGCGTTTGCCACTCCTGCGGGACCTTACAATGACGCGGTTAACGGTGGCCCGTTTGTCTGAAGTTGAGGTGCAGGAATACAGCGTGTCGGTCGTTGTTCCGTGCAAAAACGAGGTGGGGAACATTGAAGGCGCTGTCCGGCGCATTCCGGAGCTGGGGCGGCGAACAGAGCTCATCTTTGGCGACGATAAATCAACAGACGGGACGGCCGAAAAAATAAAAGAAATGATCCGACTTCATCCCGAACGCAACATCAAACTTGTCGAGAGCCCCGGTATCAACAAAGCGGAAAACGTCTGGACATGTTTTGAGCGGGCGACGGGAGATATTCTGATGATCCTCGATGCGGACCTTACCGTGATACCCGAAGAACTCCCCTATTTCTACGAAGCTCTTGTACGGAACCGCGGAGAATTCATCAACGGATCGCGGCTGGTCTATCCAATGCATAAAGGGGCGATGAACCTTCTTAACGTCATGGGCAATAAGTTTTTTTCTCTGTTCTTTTCGTATATTCTCGACACAAAAATCAAAGACACGCTGTGCGGGACGAAGGTACTCTGGAAACGGGATTATGAAGAGATCAGGAAACTTCACGGTACGTGGGGCATGCGCGACAGGTGGGGAGACTACGAGCTTATTTTTGGGGCTGCCAAACTGCACCGGAAGATTATCGACCTCCCCGTTCATTACATGGAACGCATATCGGGCGTGACAAAAATGACAAACCGGCTTCGCAACGGATGGATCATGCTGCGGATGTGTTTTGTCTCTCTTCGTAAAATCAAGTTCTACTAATTCATGAAAGTCGCCGTCGTCACAGGGTCCGCCGGCCTCATCGGAGCAGAGTCAGTGAGGTTCCTCTCCGGGCAGGGTTTCACCGTCGTTGGCATTGACAACGACATGCGGAAGTTCTTTTTCGGAGAGGAGGCATCCACAGAGTGGCAGCGAAGGAAGCTGGAGAGTGAAATTCTGGGTTACAAGCACTACGGCGTTGACATCCGCGACAAAAAGATGGTCGAAAGGATTTTTCAGGAATTTAACTCCGATATCTCCCTCGTCATCCATACAGCAGCACAGCCGTCGCACGATTGGGCAGCAAAGGACCCGTTAACTGATTTTACTGTGAATGCCAACGGGACACTCGCCTTGCTTGAAGCGACGCGGTTGTTCGCCCCTGAAGCAGTGTTCGTTTTCACGTCGACAAACAAAGTATACGGCGACCTGCCTAACTCGCTGCCTTTCGTTGAACGTGAAGACCGATGGGAATTGGAAGAACCTCATCCCTTTGCAAAGCATGGCATCGGTGAGAGCATGAGTATCGACCAGTCCAAGCATTCCTTGTTTGGATCTTCGAAAGTTGCCGCAGACATTCTCGTACAGGAGTATGGAAGATACTTTGGAATGAAGACGGGAGTGTTCCGGGGTGGTTGTCTGACCGGCCCGGGCCATTCGGGTACGCAGTTGCATGGCTTTCTCGCGTATTTGATGAAATGCGCCATCACCGGTACGCAATACACGGTGTTCGGTTATAAGGGGAAGCAAGTGCGCGACAATATCCACAGTCTCGACCTCGTCAGTATGTTTTGGCATTTTTATCAGCATCCGCGCCCCGGGGAAGTGTACAATGCGGGCGGGAGCAGGTTCAGCAACTGCTCGATGAAGGAAGCTATCGCCGCGTGCGAAACGCTGACAGGAAAAAAGATGAATGTTATCTATGAGAAGGAAAACAGAGTCGGCGACCACATTTGGTACATCAGCGATGTCCGAAAATTCGAGAATCACTATCCCGCGTGGTCGTTCCGATATTCCCTTGACGATATTTTTCGGCAACTTCATTCTGCACTGATGAAGCGCGAAGGTGCCGCTGCCGCTTGACTCTCCAGTCGGTGATAGCGGAACCAGGATTACGCTCAGTTCCTCCACATCCGATGGCAATGTCCTCTCTGATTTCCACGCCAAGATGTTTTCAACTGATCCGATGGGTGGCTTGAGCATTGCAATCGGCCGCCTGTTGTTCAACCATGCGGGATGGCTGCACAAACCGTTATATCGCGCATACAAAACGTGGCACGACCGCTTTGAGCTTCGCGTGCTTCGCCGACTCATCCACAAAGAAGATGTCGTTGTGGACATCGGGGCAAATCTGGGCTTTTATACTCGTTTCTTCTCCGAACAAGTGGGTCCCGGCGGAAAAGTATTGGCGTTTGAGCCAGATACGGAAAATTTTCGCCGACTTGTGGAGGGTACCGAATGGTATTCCAATGTTGTGTTGCGCAGGGAAGCAGTTTCGAACGTTTCCGGCCCCCTGAACATCTACAGGTCGAAGCTCTCCAACGTGGATCATAGAACGTACCCGACAGAGGAGTACGAATCCACGTATGAAATCAAGGCCGTTGCGCTCGATGATTTCATTTCCTCTGATGATCGTATCGATTTTATTAAGATGGATATTCAAGGCTACGAATACCACGCGCTTCGCGGGATGAAAGGAATCCTGAAGACCCAGAAACCGTTGCTATTCATGGAACTCTGGCCCGATGGGCTCAAAGGAGCGGGGTCTGATGCGCGTGAAGTTCTGGCGTTTCTGCGTGGGTTCGGCTTCTCCCTTTACGTGCAGGCCGAGGAGTACGTCCAGCCGTTTCCCGACGCCCACGTGCACACTCTTGAGGGCAAAGGAGTGTACGGTTTCGTCAATATCCTTGCGTGCAAAGACAACCGCGTTGAACAACTTCCCGAGTACCTTGCAAGATCATGAAAGTTCGCACTGGGCGAAAAAGCGAATCTGCTTTCTCGCAATCAAAAAAAGACAGCTCGACAGATTTCGACAGGCTTGAGAGGATTCTGGGCCGACACCGGAGAACAATTCTGGGAGGCATCGTGCTGGCCTTTGTCGTGCTGGCGATCATGATGTTTGATGTCAAAATAAGCACCGGTGGTGACGATGCGCTCTATATTGAATCGGGTTACAGATACGCTACTCTCGGACGGGCGTATTTCTATTCGGCAACTGCACCGCTGTACCCGATGTTTCTTGGAATCCTGGTCTACTTTGTTGGGCTTAACTTGGTTGTGCTGAAAGCATCTTCGCTTATCCTTGTTGTTGTCAGCATCGTGTTGATGTACAAAGCCCTGGCGGGGAGAACCCCATACCTTGTTTTTTTTCCAGTCCTGACGCTTTATGCGATGAACGCTCACGTGCTGTATTTTGCCAGTCAAACGTATACGGAAGCGTTCTACCTGTGTTTGCAATCGGGATTCCTGCTGTTTTTTGTGAGATTGCTGGACCGGCTCGATCAGCCTGAATTGACGCGACGTGATCACATCTGTTTATGGGCGACCCTGGGCGGATTCTTGCTGGTGCTCACCATTGCACGCAACGTTGCCCTCGGAGCTGTGGGAGCCGTGCTGTTGTATTTTCTCATTGAAAAGAAGTATTCGTTCGCTGCCTATGCCGCAGGGGCGCTCGTCGGTGCACGGTTGCTGTATGAAGGGATAAAGCGATTCGTCTGGGGTTCGGTCAACCAATACTCTATGCAAATGACTATCCTCTTTCAAAAACACCCTTACGATGCATCGCAGGGTGAAGACACTATCATCGGTTTCTTTGGGCGCCTTGTGGATAATGCCTCAATCTATTTTGGGAGCCTGCTCTTTCAAATACTCGGCCTGAAAGCGGAAGGAAGTCCGGACCAGCCCATACTTGCGCTTGGTGTTGTTGCATCGATACTTGCCGGTTTGGTTGTTTTCCGGAAACACAAAGACAGGCTGATGATGTTCGTGTCTCTCTATATTATTTCAATGTGCGGGCTGACGTTCTTCGTCCTGCAGGCGTTTTGGGGCCAATTGCGGTTTGTTCTTATTTACGTACCGTTTATTCTCCTGATCATGACGCACCTTGTCTATCGCTGGCTTTCTCAACCTTCGAGGTCAGGCTTTCAGTTTACTTATATGCTGGCTGTAGCAGGGTTGATGGTTGCAAGCCTCTCAGCAACGATCCCGCGCGCAAGTACGAATACAAAAATCCTGGCAAAAAACCTGGCCGGTGATTTGTATTTCGGTTACACAAACGACTGGGTGAATTATTTAAGAATGTGCGCATGGGCCGCGGAAAGTCTCCCGGACACAAGCCTCGTGGCCTGCAGGAAACCCGACATGGCGTTTATTTACGGAGGGGGAAAAACATTTCATGGGATTTACAACGTGCCCACAGAAAACCCGGATTCCATCATCAAAAGGTTTCACGAGGTCGGCGTCACACATGTCATCGACGCGAACCTTCGGTCCAATCCCACCGTTGCGGACGGCAGGATTATTACGACTGTCCGAAGGACGATCTTGCCGATTATGGAGAAATATCCTGATAAGCTCCGCCTTGTCCACACAATAGGCGAAACGGAACCGGCATATTTGTTTCAGCTCAACCCTTAACACAACGACTCAAGGCACATCCCAAAACTCGCATGAAGATTTTCATTATCGGCACGGCGTATCCGTTACGAGGGGCCTTTGCGCAATTGAATGTCACTCTTGCGCGGCATTTGTCGAAAAAACACCATGTCGAGATTATCTCGTTCAAGCGGCAGTACCCGCAAT
>JACPSI010000118.1 GCA_016193365.1 Ignavibacteriales bacterium | reverse complement strand
GTGGACAGGCCTGTTTTCTGAACCGTCTCACGAATTAATGAACATTGCCGTCTTCGCGTCAGGGCGCGGGTCAAATTTTCAGGCAATTCTTCACGCGATCGAGCACGGCATGTTGCCAGCACGAGTGACCCTGGTGGTGTGCAACAAAGCGGAAGCCGGAGCTCTGGAAATCGCGCGTTCGCGGAACATTCCGTCAGTCCATATCAGTCAGCAAGCATTCCCCGCAGAAGACTCTTATGTGGCAAAACTGCTTGAGCTTCTCGCCAGGCATGAGGCGGACATTATTGCTCTCGCGGGATATTTGAAGCGCATTTCGTCGCCGGTCGTGCAAAAGTTTCGAAACAAGATTCTCAACGTTCATCCCGCGCTCCTTCCCTCTTTCGGAGGACCCGGGATGTACGGCATGCACGTGCACGAGGCGGTGATTCAGTCGGGTGCGAAAATTTCCGGCGCAACAGTCCATGTCGTCGATGAAGAGTACGACCGTGGCCCGATCGTCCTGCAAAGAGCAGTCGACGTTGCTGAAATTGATACGCCGGAATCTCTTGCTGCGAAGGTCCTCAAAGTCGAGCATGAAATTTACCCTCTGGCGCTGAAAGCCTTTGCCGAAGGACGCGTGAAAATCGAAGGAAGAAAAGTTTGGATACAACATTGACCATGAATAAACCTGAAGAAGGAACAGCACAATCCCGCGAGAAGGGGTCGCTCCTAAAAATTCGTCGCGCCATCGTCAGCGTGTCCGACAAAAGAGGCCTTTTCGACTTCGCAAAGGCTCTTCAGGAATTTGGCGTGGAGGTCATCTCCACAGGAGGAACATACAAGAACCTGAGAGACCTGGGCATGCAAGTGACCTCGGTGTCGGAAGTTACGGGTTTCCCGGAAATCCTTGACGGCCGCGTGAAGACCCTGCATCCAAATATCCATGCAGGTATTCTTGCCGTCCTCGACAACCCCTCTCATCAGAACCAGCTCCAGGAACAGAAAATTTCGCCCATCGACCTTGTTGTCGTTAACCTGTATCCTTTTGAAGAAACCGTTGCACGGGAAAATGTGAAGCTCGATGAAGCCATCGAACAGATCGATATTGGCGGGCCGGCGATGGTTCGGGCGGCAGCGAAAAATTTCAGGCATACTGCGGTCGTTGTGAATCCGAATCTCTATGGCGTTATTCTGGAGGAAATGAAGGAACATGAGGGCTCTTTGACAGCGCAGACGAGATTCCAGCTCGCACGACTGGCCTTTGAGCACACATCGCATTACGATTCTGTTATTTCAATGTATTTGAACGGCCTTACTTCACGCAGTGAGCTCCCGGAATCCGTTACGATTTCGGTGCAGAAAACCCAAAACCTTCGTTACGGGGAGAATCCTCATCAGCATGCGGCTCTCTACGGCAAGTTCAACGAGTATTTCAAGAAACTTCATGGCAAAGAGCTTTCCTACAACAACATCCTCGACATGAATGCTGCGGCGTTTTTGTCGGCGGAGTTTGACGAACCGACGGCGGTCATTGTAAAACACAACAACCCTTGTGGCGTGGCCTCGGGGACTTCTTTGTTGGAAGCGTATCAGCATGCGTTTGCGACGGACACAAAATCGGCGTTTGGCGGGATCGTGTGCGTCAACCGGCCGCTGGATATGCAAACAGCGGAGGCGATTAATGAGATTTTCACCGAAGTGATTGTGGCGCCGGAGTTTGAGGGTAGGGTTCTCGAATTTCTGATGACGAAGAAAGACCGCCGCATCATCCAAGAAGGTGTGAACCTGCGAAAACTCCGCGAACTTGAAATACGAACGGTGGCTGGTGGATTTTTGGCGCAGGATCCGGACCAGCACAGGCTTTTTGCAGACCAGCTGAAAGCAGTAACGAAGAGGAAACCGACCGATGACGAGCTGGTGTCCCTCATGTTTGCCTGGAAGGTTGCAAAACACGTGAAGTCTAACACTATCGTCTATGCCCGTGGAAACAGAACGCTCGGGATTGGCGCTGGACAGATGTCACGCGTGGATTCGTCCAAGATTGCTGCGCTGAAAGCGACAGAGGCCGGTTTCGATTTGCACGGCTGCGCAGTGGCCTCCGACGCATTTTTCCCGTTTGCCGACGGCTTGCTCGAGGCTGTTAAAGTCGGAGCGACCGCTGTCATACAACCTGGAGGCTCGGTCCGTGATGAGGAAGTGATCAAAGCGGCCGACGAGAACAATGTTGCGATGGTTTTTACGGGAATCAGACACTTCCGGCACTAAACTCTAAACTCAACACTCTAAACTCCTAACTTTGTCAATGGGCTTATTCTCTCTTTTTTCCGCCGACCTTGCTGTTGACCTCGGAACAGCAAACACTGTCATCTGGATGAAGGGCAAAGGCATCGTCCTCAACGAGCCTTCCATTGTCGCATTCGACAGGAACACAAAACGCATCATTGCCATCGGAAACGAAGCGCGCGAAATGCTCGGACGCACACACAGGGATATCCGAACTATACGTCCGATGAAAGACGGGGTTATCGCCGATTTTGAAATCGCCGAGGGAATGCTGCGCGAGTTCATCAAAAAAGTAAACGCCGGATGGGTGCCGAGCCGGCGTATCGTTGTCTCTGTCCCATCGGGCATTACGGAAGTCGAAAAAAGGGCAGTACGCGACTCTGCCGAACATGCGGGAGCAAAGGAAGTGCATTTGCTGGCGGAGCCAATGGCGGCAGCGATCGGGATCGGCCTCGACGTGGATGCGCCCGTCGGCAATATGGTCATTGATGTTGGCGGCGGCACGACGGAAATCGCTGTTATTGCCCTGTCCGGGCTCGTGAACGAAGAATCCATCCGCGTTGCCGGGGACGAAATGAACAATGCGATTATCCAGTTCTTCAAACGCAATCATAACATTCTGATTGGCGAACGAACGGCCGAAGCCATCAAATGCGAAGTGGGTTCTGCTATGCCGCTCAAAGAAGAAATAACGATTCAAGTGAAAGGGCGGGATTTGGTGAACGGAGTTCCAAAAACGACAGAGGTGAGTTCAGTGGAAATCCGGGAGGCGCTCAACGAGCCCATCGCACAAATTGTCGAAGCGGTAAAACTCACGCTGGAACGAACACCTCCTGAGCTTTCTGCAGACATTCTCGACCGCGGCATTATGCTCACGGGAGGCGGAGCTTTGCTGAAGGGCCTCGACGAGAGGCTACGGCTCGAAACAAACCTCCCGATCCATGTGGCGGAAGATCCCCTCACAGCGGTCGTTCGCGGTACGGGGAAAGTGCTTGAGAGCCTTGAGAAGTACACGAAAGTCATTCTTAAAGGCAGAAGGTACTAGTGCGCGCGGCGTTGGAAAGAATCTATGATATTCTTTTCGCTCTCAAGGAATACGCCCTTCTTTCTCTCCTCGTTATCATCTCGCTTGTCCTGCTTTCGCTCAACGACAACGCACAGGTAAAAAGTATCCGTTCGGTTGCCACGGTTGTCCTCGGGCTTGGCCAGGATCAACTCTCGTTCATATCGGGATATTTTGGCTTGCGTCGGGAGAATGAATTGTTGCGGAGGGTGAACATCGAGCTTGCCGACCAGGCGAATCAACTGCGCGAAGCAAAACTTGAAAACCTCCGGTTGCGGCAAATGGTTGGCCTCAAAGACCAGTCTCGGTATCCTCTCATCGCCGCGAAGGTTGTAGGAAAAAACCTCACGTTGATGCGCAACACGCTGACACTCGACAAAGGGACGTCGGATGGAGTTCGGGATCACATGCCGATCGTCAACGAGGCCGGACTTGTCGGCGTCGTCGTTGCGTCAAATGAATATTATTCGGTGGCCAATATCATCCTGAATGTGGATTTCCGGGCCAGCGCCAAGATCCAGCGCACAAGAGTCGACGGGATTCTTGCCTGGGACGGGAAATCCCTCCTCTTAAAAAACATTGCGAAAACCCTGGATGTGAGTGTTGGCGACGTCGTCATTACGTCGGAGTACAGCAGCACCTATCCTGCGGGGATTCGTGTAGGAATTGTCAGCAGTGTGCATGAACAGGCGGGCACGTTATTCAAAACGGTATCGATTGCCCCGTCGGTGGATTTTGTGAAATTGGAGGAAGTTTTCGTCGTGACGCAGACGCCGGATTCCTTGCGGCTGGAACTTGAACAAAAAGCGTCAAGAACGTTGAAATAGCGCTTCGTTTTGCCTTGAATTTCATGGCGCAAGTGCGTATCATAATGCAGTCCAACAACGTGCACTTTGCCTGTCCGTTCTTACTGCTGACAGGCATTGTTGCCTTAAGGAGGTTTTTCCGTTGACCCCACAAGCAACGCAGCGTAAACATTCGCACGCGTCAAAGTACGAAGTTCTTGCGAACCTCGAGTCGTTTGTCAAAGACCTGCTGGAAAAGCACGAAGCGAAGCGCGAACTCTGGTATTCGTCGCAAATCCTTCCGGTGGACCAAAATTCCAACAACGACAAAGAAGTCAAAGAACTTCGTGATCGTGCGCGCGGGATTCCGGACGGCGCAAGAGTGGCGTTGGCCCTCAATCTGCTGACCGAAGAAGGTCTGCCGCATTTTCACCGGTTGATCGCCGAGCATTTTGGCAGCGATACATTCTGGAGTAAATGGAACAACCTCTGGACAGCCGAGGAGGACAGGCACGGGAATATTTTGAGAGACTACATTCGCGATTCACGACTCTTGAACTTCCAGGTACTCGAGAAGCTGCAGTTCAATTACATCAAAGCCGGGTTTAACCCCGACTGGGGAGGCGATCCCTACAAAGTGTTCGTCTATACCAGTTGCCAGGAAAAGGCCACGCAAGTCTCCCATGGCAATACGGGCAAAATTGTCATTGATAAAGAGCCGTTGATCAATTCTATTACGCAAAAGATTTCCCAGGACGAAGCGCGTCATTATGCGTTTTATATGAACGTATTCAAAGAGATCCTCGAACGCGATCCTGACCAGGCCCTCGACTCGGCTTCAGCCATCATGCCGAGCATTGAAATGCCCGGAATTTCCGTTGTGAATTTCAATGAGTATGCAGATGTTGTGCGCCGTTCCGGGATTTACGGTCCGCGTGATTATAAAAGGATCATTGAGCAGCTGATTATTTCGTGGGGAATCGAGGTCATGAAGTGTCTCAATGAGCTCGGCCGCAAAGCTCAGGAAAAAATCATGGGTATCCCAGCGAGGCTGGAAAAAGTTGCAGAGTACATAGAATTGCGAAGTAAAGCCAAAAGCTTCCGATTTGAGGTTGTCTTCGGACGAGTACTGGAAATGGCATAGTCGCCATCGAAATGGAACAGTACTTTCGTTCCGCGCTGGTCGCCGTTCTTCTTCTACTGATTCAAACCACATTTATCCCTTATGTCTCCGTTTGGGGATACCTTCCTGACATCTTCATTCCGTGGCTTGTCTATGTCGGCCTGCGACGAGGGCAGGTCGAAGCGACCGTCAGCGGTTTTGCTGTCGGACTTTTGCAGGACCTTGTCGCGACGAAGTTTCTTGGGCTGGCTGCACTCTCAAAAACACTGTCCAGTTTCATCGCCGGATATTTCTACAATGAAAACCAGATCGAGCAGTCGCTTGGCTCGTACCGTTATGTTTTGATTGTGATGTTGAGTTCCGTGGTCCATAATACGGTGTATTTCCTGATCTTCTTTCAGGGCGTCGAGGGATCTCTGTTGATGTCTGTTGTGCAGGCGAGCATAGGAACGACGCTGTACACGGGGGTCATCAGTGTGATGCCGATGTTCGGCTTTTCCCAACGTTACCACACTTCCTGGGCGCAATGATGGAAACTGCGGATTTTGGCTCTCCGCGCCGCGGGAATGTCATGGTCATCATTGTTGCAGCCCTTTTTGCTGTTCTTTTCCTCCGCCTCTATCAACTTCAGCTGTTTTATCACGAAGAGCTTGGAAAGCAGTCGGAAGAAAACAGTATTCGGACGTTTGTTAAAGAGCCCATCCGCGGCTACGTGTACGACAGGAACGGAAAGCTCATGGTCGACGTGGGGCCGTCGTTCACAGTGACGGTCATCCCGGCGGGATTTGAAGCGGGCAACCTGGAACTCCTCTCCTCTTTTCTTCAAACCGAACCGCAGTCGATACAGGATCGAATTACCAAGGGCCGCGCGCGGTCCCGTTTTTCTCCCGTAAAAGTCCTCCGGGATATCAATTTTACTGCTCTGTCTGCGATCGAGGAGCATCTGTTTATGCTTCCCGGCGTGAGTTATGAGGTGGAGTCCAAGAGATATTATCCGACGAAAGCCCGAGCGTCCCATCTGCTCGGATACTGCAAGGAAATTACAGACGCACAGCTGGCAAAAGCCGGAGAATACTACCGGCAGGGCGACGTGATCGGGTCTGCGGGTCTTGAAGCGAGCTATGAGACATTCCTGCGCGGTGAGAAAGGGTATGAATATGTCGCTGTGAATTCCAAAGGACAGCTGCTGGGCAGTTTTGAAAACGGAAAAAACGACAAGCGCCCGACCGAAGGGTTTGACCTTGTCCTCAGCATCGACGCGGACGTGCAGGCGTTTGCAGAATCCCTGATGACAAATTTTCGCGGCTCTATCGTTGCCATCGACCCAAACGACGGGGGTATTCTGGCGATGGTCAGCAAGCCGGATTTCGACCCTTCCGTGTTCAGCGGCGTCACTCCTGCAGAAGTCTGGAATCAGCTGAACAACGACCTCGAAAAACCTCTGTTCAACCGCGCGACGATGACGCGCTATCCTCCGGGGTCGACATTTAAGATGCTGGTGGCGGCGGCGGCGTTAGAGGAAGGCATCATCGACGAGAATTATCGCATCACATGCCGCGGGGCATACAGGTTTGGCAACAGAACGTACAAGGATCAAAAGGTCCATGGGTCGACGAATATCGTAGAAGCGATTCAGAAATCATGCAACGTTTTCTTCTATCAGCTGATTCTCAAAGTTGGGCTCGACAACCTCAACAGGTACAGCGGCAAGTTTGGCTTCGGCCAGCCGACGGGGATCGATATCGGCGAAGAAACCGCAGGTTTGATTCCATCCGTCGAATACTACGACAGAGTGTACGGAAAGGGAAAATGGACGCAGGGGTATCTCGTCAGTCTCGGCGTTGGGCAGGGAGAAATCGGCGCTTCGCCTCTGCAGATGGCGCGTTATGCGGCCGCGCTGGCAAACGGAGGAACATTGCGGCAGCCTCACGCTGTGAATCTTGTCCGGAACAAACAGACAAACCGGATGAATACAATCGAGCACCGGTCAGGCCGCGTCGGCATTTCGCAGAACAACATGAACTTGATTCGCGAGGGAATGCGTCGCGTTGTGCAGGAAGCCGGAGGGACGGGAGGTATGGCACGCGTTCCCAACATCACGTCGGCAGGAAAAACTGGAACCGCAGAGAATCCGCACGGCGATGACCACTCCTGGTTTGTCGGCTTCGCGCCTTTTGACAATCCGAAAATAGCTGTCGCTGTGCTCCTCGAAAATGCCGGATTTGGCGGAACGCGGGCTGCGCCGATCGGCGGATTCGTGATCGAGAAATACCTTTTTGGAGATGTTCGCCGCAGAATGTACATCGCCCCGGCAAAGAAAGACACGGTTGTGAAGGTCACACAGGCTGTCGCTCAATGAACACGTACTTCAAGGAATACTTTGACTACAAGTCGCTAGGGATTTGCCTCGCTCTTGTCGGCGCCGGACTGATTTCAATTTACAGTGCAACGTTCGACATCAACAATGCCGCAAACTTCGACCGCCAGGTTGTCTGGACAATGGTGGGGTTCGTCGCGCTTGTTGTCGCAGCGTATTTTCCGCTTAAGACTGTTCAACGCCTCGCCATTCCTCTCTACGTCGCCACGCTTGCAATGCTTTTGATCGTCCTGATTATTGGCAAAACAACGTCGGGCTCAAAAAGTTGGTTCGACTTCGGTGGGTCGTTCAGACTTCAGCCCTCTGAATTTGCAAAGGTGATCACGGTTCTGGCTTTTGCCGCCTTTCTGTCGAAGACGACGGTGACGATTGGAAACATGAAGCATCTCATTGTCGGACTCACGATTTTTGCCCTGCCGATGGGTTTCGTCCTTGCGCAGCCGGACCTCGGAACGTCCGTTGTATTTTTTGGCGTCATGGTCCCCCTACTTTACTGGGCGGGAGCGTCGAGGTTTATGTTTGCGGCGATTCTCGCACCGATCCTTGTCGCATTCGGAGCGCTCCTCGGAACAACGGCGTTTCTCATTGCCGTAGTCCTCAGCGGATTGTTGCTGTTTGTGACACGGGAGAATAATTTTGCAGCCGCGCTGGCATTTGGCATAACGCTGGCGGTCGGTCTCAGTGTTCAAATCGTGTATGAGCGTCTCCCGACCTATCAGCGCAACCGCATAGCAACGTTCCTCGACCCGGGACACGACCCCCTCGGCGCAGGGTACAACGTGCTTCAGTCAAAAGTCGCGATCGGATCCGGAGGGCTTCTCGGCAAAGGCTACATGAAGGGAACGCAGACCCAGCTGAATTTCATTCCGGAACAATGGACGGATTTTATTTTCTGCGTCCCGGGCGAAGAGTTTGGCATGCTGGGAGCCTCCGTGGTGTTGATTCTCTTTGCGTCGTTGCTCTTTCATGGCATCAAGGTGGGCGAGCTCTCTAAAAACAAATTTGGAAGCATGACTGCCATCGGCATCACCGCAATTCTGGCGACGCATGTGTTTATCAATATCGGCATGTCCATGGGTCTGATGCCTGTGATCGGCATTCCTTTGCCCTTCCTGAGCTACGGCGGGTCGTCGCTTGTCTCCAACATGATTATGGTCGGGCTGTTGATGAACGTGTATGCCAACCGGAAGTCGTACTAATATGTTTCAATGGCAGTTCTTTGAATTCCCGACAAAAAGGGCATGAAGTTGAAATCAAAGGCTCAAAGCGTCCCTCTCGAGCGTTGGGATGCGCCGTGGCGAGGGGAGAGCAGACCTGTCCGCCATCTTTGTGGCGGAGGTGTGTGTTTATTCTATCAGGTAGAATATTTTTGATTCGAGAAAATAACACACCCCTGCATTGAAGAAGCAGGGTGTATCCCCTCTCGCCGAACGCGAGCCATCTCCGCAGAGGGGACTTTATTAAAGCTTCACAAGCCCGCAGCAAGAGAGCGTATCTGAAACGATCAACTCAATAGGATGGCCGGCTCTTAACGATTGCTCATGCTCTCTCCTACCTTTCTTCCTCTTTTTCTCAGTGGTATTGTCACAGGCACCGTCGGCGCGATGCTTGGGCTTGGCGGCGGCGTGTTTTTGGTGCCGTTCCTTGTCCTGGTGTTTGGTTTGCCGATGCATCAGGCCATTGCCACGAGTCTTGTTGCCGTGATTGCAACATCAAGCGCCGGAGCCGCGATGAATATCGAACGTCAAACGGTAAACCTGCGTTTTGGAATGTTGCTCGAGGTGGCGACTGTTGCCGGCGCCATCCTCGGCGGGCTGACGGCGAATTACATGAGCGGGGACGTCTTAAAAAAGATCTTTTCGGTCGTGATGCTCGTTGTTGCGGTTTTCATGATACGACGGGCAAGGCAGAAGAACGGAGAGAACCATATTTCGGAAGACGGCGTGCTTCCGGGCAGCTTTCTGGACGAGGCCACCCGGCAGACAGTCACCTACACTGTCAAGCGCATTCCCGCTGTGATGGTTGTGTCGCTTCTCGCGGGGAATCTTTCCGGTTTATTGGGCGTGGGCGGAGGGTTTTTCAAGGTTCCGGCGATGCATATTCTCTCGGGCATTCCCATCAAGGCTGCCGCGGCAACGAGTAATTTCATGATTGGCGTAACAGCGGCCGGGGGTTTTGCTTGTTGTTGCGGTGCAGATGTTTGCGAGGTAGGACAATCTCGCCTTCACAAGCCCATTGTCATTACGAGGCTTGCTCCAAAGTGGGACTTAGCAGGTGAAGTAATTTTGATCAGCGCAATTCACAGTCCAATACAGTGACGTGGGATCGTTCCTTTCTTTTGGAAAGAAAGGAACCGAAAGAAATCGTCGAAATCGAACGCGCGGTTCGTACCCTGCCCACATCCCCGAAATCTCGCGGCATCCAAAAACTCGACCAACGTCGGAAATGCCGCTCGATTAGAGTCCCGCGAAATCGTCTCTAACGCGCAAACCCGTCGATTTCGACGTCCTCCTACATCCTCCGACGCACAACCTAAAAACTAAAAAGAAAAATGACATCCTGAGCGCAGTCGAAGGATGCTCTGTGCCCGCGATTCCTCTGAATCTGCCTGGAAACGGCATCTTTGCCCGCGGAAATCGAGTCTGAAGGTGCGGGAATCGAGTTTTGAGACATGATAATGACATCTCGCGAGGTGATAATTACATCTGAAGAGGTGATAATTTCATCTCGCGGTGTGGGAATTGACTCTGAAGGCGCGGGAATTAAGTTTGATTGCGTGGGAATCCAGTCTAGGGGTGTGGGAATCGAGTTTGAGCGGGCGGGAATTGAGTCTCGTCGAGTGGGAATTGGATGTGTTTGTCCGGGAATTGAGTTTGAAGCGATGCTAACGGGGTCTGTTCAGGGAACTGTGTCAACGCTTATTGGCGAATCGGTTAGATGAGGATTTCAGGCCGAAAACGAAAAATTCTTCAGATTCTATAAATTCTTTTGGCTCGCCGCTATATTTATGTAGAAAGGAGGTGAGAAGAAAAATGAGAATAAAAGAGATTTTGGTGATTGAAGGAATTGTTATTTTTGTGCTCTGTTCCGACCATGTGCAATCGTTTGTTCCAACCGATCATTGGCATCCAGAGGTACCACAAACATCGCCGATTTCCACGATTCCACCGACATATGCTTCGGGGTCAACGGGCAGCGCAACTTCGTTTACTTAGCCCCAGTTCGAAAAGAGATTCCTGTAGGCATATTACAAAGCCCGTCTAAATCGGACGGGCTTTGACTTTTCGGACATTGTAGTTTTCGGAAAATTCGATATATTGCCTTCCGTTTAGCACTCCTCTTTAATGGCTCAACTCTTCGAAGTTCTTGCGTCCAAAGTTGCTACTTGGCGGAAAAGTGGCTATTCCGCCGGTGATTTCAACACAATTTCTGAGATACTTGAATGGGCCAAAAATCCCGACGGCAGCGGATTCACACTTCGGCCGCCTCAAATTAGAGCACTCGAGACCTACTGGTATTTGCGCCTCGTCGAAGAGACCCCGCACATATTCGAACTTTACAAACGATGCTTTTCTCAGAAGGCGAAACTACTCGAAGCCCTTGGCATTGCTGACGAGGCCTTCAAAGAGGTCAATTACGACGACGACATATTGTGGAGGCAAGTGAAGAGTAATGACGATTTTGCTCAGCGTCATCGTTTGCAGGTGTTGAGGGAGACCATAAATCTTGAATATTCAAGCTATATACTCGCTCTCGCGATGGGGGCGGGCAAAACGGCTCTAATTGGGGCAATCATAGCCACAGAGTTTGCGATGGCTCTGGAATATCCTCAGGGGCCTTTTGTGCAAAATGCACTCGTGTTCGCTCCCGGGAAGACAATCATCGAATCCCTACGCGAGTTGGCAGAAGTTCCTTATGAGAGAATTCTTCCACCACGTCTATTTAAACAGTTTGCGGCAACGGTAAAGCTGACCTTCACTCGAGATGGAGACCCTGATATTCCTATTATCGAACGCAGTTTCTTCAACGTCGTTGTCACAAACACTGAGAAAATAAGGATACAGAAAGAATCCATCCGAAAATCGGATATTGGGAGCTTGTTTGCATCAGAGGAAAAAGAGGAGGAGGCAAAAGAAGAAGTGGCAAATCGGCGGCTGACAAAGATAGCGTCGCTCCCCCATCTCGCCGTTTTTTCCGATGAGGCACATCATACTTATGGACAAGCGCTGGATACCGAGTTGAAGAAAGTGAGAAAAACGGTGGACTATTTGCATCTCAATAGCCCGAACCTTATCTGCGTGGTGAATACCACCGGCACACCTTACTTTCAACGGCAGCCTTTGCGAGACGTAGTTGCCTGGTATGGGCTTTCCGAAGGGATTCGCGATGGAATCTTGAAGGACATCTCAGAAAACATTAGGGCTTATGATTTTTCCGACGACAATGTCGAAGGCTATGTTAGCGAAGTGATTGAAGATTTCTTCAAGGACTACGGTGCTGTTGCGTTGCCGGATGGTACACCGTCGAAGCTGGCAATATACCTTCCGCAGACAGATGATGCAGAACGACTGAGACCTGTGATTGAAGCAAAGCTTGCTCAGTTAGGCCTGCCAACCACATTGATCTTAGAACATCACACCAAGAATGAGCACAAATCTGAATTTGATAGATTCCGGCTGAAGGATTCACAACAAAGAATTGCTTTGCTTGTCGA
The DNA here is from genome assembly GCA_016193365.1 of Ignavibacteriales bacterium. Taxonomy (GTDB): domain Bacteria; phylum Bacteroidota; class Ignavibacteria; order UBA10030; family UBA10030; genus JACQPT01. The sequence continues at coordinate 1,580 of JACPSI010000118.1, read as the reverse complement.
CCGGGGAGTTGAGGGCTGGAATGTCCCCGCACTTTTTGCTACCTGCTTGGCGCGTCGTTTGAAAACAAGCAATAATTTCGTCCTGCAGGCAGCATGCCGGTGTTTGCGGCAGGTGCCGGGAAATCCACATAAAGCCCGCATTTATTTATCAATGGACAACCGCAGTATTCTCGACCGCCAGCTTCAGGAAACATACGGCGAAACACTTGATGATCTCGGCAAGACTGAAAGAAAAAGCGAACATGCGATCATTCGACTCCGTAAGCTGAAGATTCCGAAGATGTATGTGCGACAACTTGTTCGTATGGTGGTCCGGAGACGTGAGGCGGAATTGTTACTGCATCTTTCCAAACCTTCTGCTGAATACTCTGAAATTGAGCAGCGCACGTTCACAGTTTCTGAGCAGCAATCAACCCACAGCGTTCTTGTTCAGGTTGGCGACGCAATCAAAGTATCATCGGTACCAGCAGCAAGAGATGTCTATACGGTTTCCACAGACTTCGCTGCTATGTATAGGCTCGATTTCTGGCAGATTTACGATGAGCTGAAAAGACTTTATGGAACGACTGACATTCCCGATCTGCATTTTCCAGAGATCGGTCGTCAAATCGAAGAACAGCTCGGTGTCTATGAAATCAAAGAAGAGACAATTGAGCGGGGACTTGCTCTTGTGAAACTTGAGGGATTCGAAAAGAACATTGAGGCTGATGGGACGGAATCGTACACGGCAGAAATCACATATCCGATCGATCGAGCAAATCTGCTCAAATCCTGGAATGATTGGAAGGAAAAGGCGGGAACTTTCGGTTTTCATTATGATCCGTATAACTTCGACTCGAAGCCGGAGGCTCATTTCTTTGAGGAAGTTCTTGGCCTAGTCAAGCTTGCTCCCGACGATGTCGACGATATCTACTTTACCGGAGCGCTAACCGATCCCAAAAAGACAGAATTTTATGTGGAATATAAGGGTGAGGATGGCAACTGGCATCGGTATACGCCGGATTTTCTAATTCGCCGAAAAGACGGGAAAACTTTGATCGTGGAGATTAAGCAGGCGAGATTTGAGTCGTCTACCAACGAAGACCTCGAAAGGGCCAGTGAAGGTAAGGTTGCCGTTTCAGTTGAGGGGAGGAAAGCAGTTGAACTCAAAAAATGGCAGGACCTTAACCCGGAGATCTTGAAATACCAGATTATCTATACGAGTGGCGATGTTGTAAGCCGTGAGCAAGTTGAAAAAGCATCCGAGTTTCTTAAAGAGAAATAAGATTTCATGGCTAAGAAAACCAAAAGAAAACCAAGAGCAGCAAAATCATCCACGATCAAGCCTGTGAGTGTTCGTGAAACTCCCAAGAAGAGTGAACTCACACCAGCTCAGCAAGAAGTTAAAATTTCCGCTGCAAAGGGTAGGCCCATGTTGGTTTGGGTTGGGAAAAGGCCCCTTCGCTCTGTCACAGCATTCCCCGCGCAACATATTGAGAGTTTCAACGCCGATTCTAGTATTCCGATTTCGAATGCGAAAATTTGGCACAACTGGCCGAAGCTGTACCCGAGAGGCGGGCTGCTTTTTCACGGAGACAACA
>JACPSI010000004.1 GCA_016193365.1 Ignavibacteriales bacterium | reverse complement strand
TATAAAATAGAAGCATGGGATGCAATCCCCGGCAACGGGCCCCTCATGCACGACCAGGGAGTTGTTGTGTCATTCAACTCTGACAACAGCCAGCTTGCGTGCCGTCTCAACTGGGAAGCGTCAAAAGCCGTGAAGTTTGGCCTCTCTGAAGAAGAAGCCCTGAAGTTCGTCACACTCAACCCGGCAAAGCAGCTGAAGATCGACGACAAGACGGGTTCTCTCGAAGTGGGAAAAGACGCGGATTTTGTAGTGTGGAGTGGCAATCCATTGTCGGTGTATTCGAAATGCGAACAGACGTGGGTTGACGGAAAGAAATTCTTTGACATACAGGAAGACCAGCAGATGCGCGAACAAATTCAAAAGGAACGCGCAATTCTTGTGCAGAAAATTATCGAGAGCAAGCGCGGTGCAACACCGACGAGTCAGGTAGCGGCCGGGCCGGCAAGATTCCGGAGGCCGAATGAATTCAAACTTCAGTCGTGCATGGAGGGCTTCGACAATGAATAAAGAAAGAAATGTCATTCTGAACGCAGTGAAGAATCTGACAATTATTAGCCTTAGCCTAAATTCCTTCGCCGTGGCATCTGATCCAGTTCCAGCACCAAAACAAAAGACGCCGATTGCTTTAGTCGGCGGCACGATTCATACGGTGAGCGGCGACGTCATTCAAAACGGCACGATCGTATTCGACAAAGGAAAAATCACGGCTGTCGGAGCCAATGCTCCGATACCTTCCGGCGCCGAGAGAATTGACGTCGCTCGAAAACACGTCTATCCCGGGGTCATCGATGCGAAAACAGACATGGGCCTGACAGAAATCGGTTCTGTCCGAGGAACACTCGATGAAGTGGAGACGGGAACGGTTAACCCCAATACACGCGCGGAAGTTGCCCTGAATCCCGAAAGTGAGCTTATCCCCGTTGCTCGGTCCGGCGGGATTACCGTTGCGGCAACATGCCCGTCAGGGGGAGTCATTTCCGGGACATCGGCAGCCATCATGCTGGACGGATGGACGTGGGAGGAATTGACCCTGCGCGCTCCTCTGAGTTTGGTTGTGAACTGGCCCGCAATGACGTACGTGCAGAATCCATTCTCACGTCAAACAAAAGAAGAGTGGCAAAAGCAGCGGGATGGTCAATTGAAATCGCTGCGCGATGCTTTTGGCGCAGCGCGATCGTACATGGCTGCAAAGAAAGCTGAGCAACAGCGGGGCGTACCGTACCATGATACAGATTCGAGATGGGAAGCAATGATTCCTGTCCTTGAAGGAAAGATTCCGGTGTGGGTGAACGCGCAAGAGCTGAGCCAGATTCAGGCTGCCATCACTTGGGCCGAACAAGAAGGCGTAAAACTTGTCATTGTCGGCGGACGGGATTCCTGGCGTGTGGTGAGCCAGTTGAAGGCAAAGGATATCGCCGTAATCGTGACGGATGTTCAAAGTGTCGGCCGAAGGTGGGAGGATTACGACGTCGTGTTTACGCTGCCGAAGAAACTGAAAGAAGCGGGAGTGAGATTCTGTATTACGGGCGACGGAAGCGCGTCGAATTCCCGGAATACCGCTCATCACGCAGCAAACGCCGCCGCTTACGGACTCTCAAAAGATGACGCCTTAAATTCCGTCACACTCTCTGCGGCACAGATCCTGGGAATCGCCGACCGTGTCGGGTCGCTCGAAGTGGGTAAAGACGCCACGCTGCTAGTGGCAAACGGCGATCTTCTGGAGATTGCGACAAATATTGAGCAAGTATACATTCAGGGGAAGAAATGTGACATGCGGGATAAGCACAAGCAGTTGTATGGCAAATACCAGGAAAAATACAGACAACTGAAAAACTGAACCAAAATGGTGGCCGTCCAAAAAGTACTTTTGACCAGTTGTTGCCAGTTCAAAAGTTGTTGATTTCAAATCATTTTCGCAAATCCAACGTGGGCGGGAAAACTTCCCGCCCTACCCGCCAGAACGCGTAGCGGGCTGGCATTTCGGACAGCCTCTATTTGCCCATTACGGAACTTACTCGTAATTTCTGGTTGTTGAGAGAATAATCCGTGAAAACTTTCCTTTCAATATCGCTCTTCTGTTTTCTTGCGGCCGCGACCCTTGCCACGACCTCGTTTGCACAAAAGGTCAAAGGTGTTCAGATCGTTAAAGCGGAACTGGTCAGCGACGCGACGGATTTTTCGAAGCCCTTTATTGTCGGGATCAAGTTTGTTATTGAGCCCGAGTGGAACCTCTACTGGAAGAATCCGGGCGATTCCGGCCTGCCGATCGATGTCACATGGGTACTGCCCAGGGGGTGGGAAGCTGACGACCTGCTGCATCCCGTGCCACAAAAGTTTGCGTACGAAAATGTTGTTTCGTACGGTTACAAAAAGGAAGTTGTGTTGCTGACGACGATAACGCCGAAGGGCAATTCCGGCGGAACCGTAAGGGCAAACCTCGACTGGCTGGTGTGCGAGAAAAGTTGCGTGAAGGGCAGCGCGAAGGTTCGCTTCGACGTGAAATGGCAAACAGCAAAACAACGTGAAGAGGCAGCGCGGCTTCTGGCAATGTGGCGCGGGCGATTACCCCAGACCCGTCAGCAAATCCCCGTGGTTTTTCAGAAAGCGAGCGCGTCGTTCCACGGCGCTGGCTTGAGCATCGAGATCCCCTTTGAAGCCACGCGCCGGGTGAACCTGGTGGATTTTTTTCCGTCGTCCGTGAAGGGCATTTTTATCGACTACAGCAGTGTTGGGGTGCGGGACGGCAAGATCGTGTTCAACGCCACGTTGGAAGGGACGGGCACGGGAGACATTTACCTGTCCGGACTTCTTATCGACGCGGATGGTTCTGCTTATGAATGTTCAGTTCCTGTCAAGTTTTCGACCATGTAACATCTATAATGAGGAGAGTATCTATGAGCAAGAGGATTTTTGTATCGGCAGCAGTGAGTATCGTTGCGCTGGCGCTTCTCTCTGCGTTTTCTTTTTCGACGGGAAGCGTTGAACTCGGGAAGGCCGTTCCGGAATTCTCGCTGAAGGGAATTGACGGAAAATCGTATTCGATTTCCGATTTCAAAGGCAAGGTGGTCGTTCTGGAGTGGACGAACCCCAACTGTCCGGTTGTGCAGCGAGTCTACAAATCCAGCATCATGCCCGGCGTGCAGAAGAAATACGCGGACAACGTCGTTTGGTTCACCGTGAACTCGACGCATCCCGACCATCAGGACTTTGAAACAGCGGCAGAACTGGATAAAACCTACAAAGAGTGGAAGGCGACATTCGCAACAATGCTTCTCGATCCAGACGGCAACGTCGGCAGGATGTTTGATGCGAAGACCACACCGCACATGTACATCATCGACAAGGAAGGCAAGCTTG
>JACPSI010000101.1 GCA_016193365.1 Ignavibacteriales bacterium | reverse complement strand
GCAGCCCGGTGTCTCAAAAGCACTTGCGTCGGAAAGCCCGGAAGCTGCGCGAAAGGTCTTCTTTTACACGAGTCTTACCTTTGCAGGAAGGGCAATTGTGCCGATGTTTCTCGGCGTTGCAGCGCTTGCTCTTCTTGGCCCCGGTGAATCCTCGACAGCAGCCGTCCCAAAAATGCTCGGGCGCGTCGTTCCGTCCGGATTGCTTGGATTGATCGTCGCAGGCATGCTGGCAGCGTCTATGTCAACCTACAGCGCTTACCTCCTTGCATGGAGTTCCGTTGGTGCCCGAGATGTTGTCGGACGCCTGCGGAAAAAAGAAATGGACCCGCGGACGACCATCACGATCACAAGATGGCTCGCCGTGTTCATCGGCATTTTTCTCCTTGTGTTTGGTCTTTGGTATCGCATACCCGACACGGCATATCAGTACTTGTTCATCACGGGAGCGATGTACACGGCCGGCGCTCTCAGCTGTGTTGCTGCCGGACTTTACTGGCGAAAGGCGACGAAGGAAGGAGCATATGCAGCTCTTCTCCTCGGCGCTGTTGGCCCTGTCGGTTTCCTTGTGTTGGAAAAAACTCACGATTTTCTCCCAACGTGGCTCGACTTTCTGACGGATGTTAATGTGTCGGGTCTCCTCAGTTTCGTCCTTGCAGCAGCGGGCATGATTGGAGGGTCTCTCTTTTATCAACGCAAACTCCCGGTGCGCAATGCTTGAAGCTGCATATTTCTGGATGGTGATTTTTCTTATTGCAGCCATGGTGTTCTTCGGGATTGCGGTTGTCGTTGCCTGGAAAGGATTTGAGGACCTGAGAGTGTTACTAACGACATCAGATAAAACCAAAAAACCGTGAGAGTAGGCGCCGGCGCACATACATATAAATGGATTGACGACTGGGCAAAGATCCCGGACACACCGTCGGGCCGCGAAAACGGACGCACGCATGGCATCGTTGTCACACAATCGGGAAATGTCATTGTCTATCATCAAGCAAATCCTTTCGTGCTTATTTTTGATGCCGAAGGAAAGCTGCAGGACAGCTGGGGAGATAGATTCATTGGAGCTCATGGATTGACTCTCGTCCAGGAAAATGGAAAAGAGTATTTATGGCTCACGGACGAGCGCTCGGCTGAGGTTGTCAAGATGTCGCTTGATGGCGAAACTCTTCTGAATCTCCGAAAACCGGATCTTCCCGTTTACGCTGAGGGAAGATATTCACCGACATGGGTAGCAGTTTGGGAGGAACGATACGGAGGGAATGGGGATGTCTGGGTCGCCGACGGTTATGGCATGAGCTATGTCCATCGGTTCGATAAAACCGGATATTATCTTGCAAGCATCAACGGAAGTGAAGGGAAGGCTGGACCGTTCAATTGTCCTCATGGGATTTGGATGGACGCGCGCAGTGGTGAGCCGCAACTCTACATTGCCGATCGCGGGAACAAAAGATTTCAGGTCTATGACCCGGAAGGGAAGTTCAAGCGCTCGTTTGGTTCAGACTTCCTTTCGAGCCCGTGTATGTGCGTCTCGTTTCACGGAGAGCTTTTTGTCCCTGAGTTATTCGCAAAAGTCACGGTGCTTGGAGCTAGCGATAAACTTGTTTGTCACATTGGAGACAATGAATCTGCATGTGATTTGCAAGGATGGCCAAATCTTCCAAAAGCAGAAATTAAGTCAGGCAAGTTCAACAGTCCCCACGCTATGGCCATAGATTCCAAAGGCAATCTTTATGTCGTGGAATGGATTATCGGCGGCCGAATCACAAAACTCGAAAAATCCTAAATTATCCGCGGAATGAATTACCGAACCCTTGGAAGAACGCAACTCAGAGTTTCAGAAATCGGACTTGGAGCTTTGGAAATCGGCCGCGACTGGCCATACTGGAGAAAAGCTGAAAGCGATTTTTCAAGGCCCGACGAAAAAGAAGCGATCAGTCTGGTGCACGAAGCTCTCGACCTTGGCATAAACTTCATCGATACAGCGCCGGCGTACTTTCGAAGCGAGGAACTCCTGGGCAAAGCTCTGAAAGGAAAGCGCCATGATGTTGTTCTCGCCACGAAATGCGGTGAATGGTTTGACGGACAGAATTCCGTGTATGATTATTCGGCGGAAGCGACGGGAAAGTTTATCGAGAGCAGTCTGAAAAAATTACAAGCCGATCACGTCGATGTGCTGCAGATTCATAGCGGAAATCACGACGTGATTCGCCGAGGAGAGACTCTCGAGGCGATGAAAAAAGCTCAGCAAGAAGGCAAGGCCCGATTCCTCGGCATTTCGCTGGATTCCGTCGAGGCTGCACGCGCAGCGCTTGAAAACGGAGAGTTCGATTGCATCCAAGTGAGTTATAACATTCTTCGAAGGTCAATGGAGAGTGAGGTACTTCCCATGGCTTTAGACCGAAAAATTGGAGTAATTGTCAAAGACGGTCTGGCCACAGGGAAATTGACGTCAAAATATGAGCACTTATCCGATGTTTCACTCCGAGAAGCGTTGAGCAAAAAAGAGGAAGCAGCTTCCCAGCTAGGCATCACAATAGCAGAATACGCGATCAGATTCGTTCTCTCTCAGTCCTTGGTATCGACAGTTATCCTTGGAACAAAAAAGGCCGAACATCTCAGAGCAAATGTCCGCTGCAGCGACGAAAGTCCAATAACAGGAATTGTTCGCGAAAAGGAAAACGTCACCTCCCCTCATTAAGGCTGATTCAGCCGGCCCTTCCTTCCATTAAAAACACAGTAATTGCCATTTTTTCCTTGACATTGAAGCATTTCCATCCAATTTTGTGGAAGCCCTTCCAAGAAAGCCATTCCGCTGGCATCAACCATATACGACATAGCAAAAGAGGCAAAAGTCGGTATTGGTACTGTCTCCCGGGTATTTAACAATCATCCAAGCGTTTCGGACGAGACGAAGAAGCGCGTCCTGCGGGTTGCCGGTCGACTGAATTACCATCCACATCCGTACGCACGCGGTCTCGCGCGCAAAAAAACAAACTCAATCCTCGCGATGATCCCGTTTTTCTCGACATTTTTCTTTGTCGAGGTCCTCCGTGGAGTGCAGGCAAACCTCAGTGAATCGGATTTTGACCTGATTCTCTACGGCCTCAACCATCCGGACCATGTCGGGGCCTCTTTGCACAAACACACTCTGCGAGGGAGAGGCGATGGGATTCTTTTTTTCTCCATGACAATGCCGGAAGAGTTTGTCCAGGAATATCTGAGACAAAAAGTGCCGGTCATTCTCGTCGACACATACCACAAAAGTTTTGATTCGTTTTTCGTTGACAACAGCGAAGGGGCGCGCATAGCGACCAAACACTTGATTTCCCTCGGCCACCAGCAGATCGGCATACTGCTTGCGAACCTGGAAAGCACGCCGGCGAGACAACGATTGGAGGGATTTCGACAGGCAATGAATGAAGCGAACCTCGAAGTGCGTCCGTCATGGATCAAACGAAGTTCATCGGCGAAACTGGATGGCTTCAGCCGGGAAACGGGGTATGACCTCATGAAAGAGTTTCTGGAGTCGAAATTCGATATGCCAACGGCGGTTTTCGTGTCGAGCGATATTCAAGCAGCCGGAGCCTTGAATGCCATCGGCGAGGCGGGGTTAAAGTGTCCCGACGACATTGCTTTGGTCGGTTTCGACGACATTGAGCTGGCGGGGTACCTCGGCCTGACAACTATGAGCCAGCCGATGTTTGAGATGGGCTCTCTTGCGGCCGCCCGGCTGACGGAGAGGATGGAGAATCTGTCCCTTCCGCCGAAGGAGATGACATTTGTGCCCAGACTGATTGTTCGTTCAACGAGCGGCAAGCACGCAGTTGCGAATAAAGAGAAGGTTTGAGAGCGCTATGGATTTGAAAAAAGGGACTCGGAAGTTCATGTCACCCGCGGGCAATCTCGCCTTGGCATTCTGTACTGCGATGATTTTGAATTGTGCCGTGAATGCGCGGGATGGAAGCTCTGTTGTTCCAGAGTGGGCGAAATCAGCTGTGTGGTATCAGATCTTTCCCGAACGCTTCAGAAATGGAGACCCGAAAAACGACCCGGGTCCAAAAGACATGGTCGGTTCATGGCCCCATGAGGTCGTGGAGGGATGGCAAGTAAGCAAATGGACGGGAGACTGGTACGAATTGCAGCCATGGGAACAAAAGGATGGCAAGGGATTTTATTTTCATTGCCAGCAACGGCGCTATGGCGGCGACCTTCAAGGCATTATCGAAAAACTGGACTATTTGAAAGATCTCGGCATCAACGCAATCTATATGAACCCGATATTTGAATCTCCCAGCTTACACAAGTATGATGCGACGTACTACCATCACGTTGACAACAACTTCGGTCCCGACCCTGAGGGCGATAGAAGAATCTGGGAAGGAGAGAACCACGAAGACCCTTCGACGTGGAAATGGTCTGCTGCAGACAAGCTCTTTTTGAAACTCATCGAGGAGGCTCATGGCCGTGAAATAAAGATAATTATCGACGGCGTGTTCAATCATGTCGGCATGACATTTTGGGCTTTCGAGGATCTCAAACGGAATCAGCAGAAATCAAAATTCAAGGATTGGTTTACGATCAAGGAATGGGATAGACCCGAGACAAGCATCAATGAATTCGATTATGAAGGATGGTTTGGGGTACGCGAACTTCCCGAGCTCCGTGAGGATGAAAACGGACTTGTGAAGGGTGCCCGTGAACACATCAGGGCGGTGGTTCAACGGTGGATGGATCCCAATGGAGACGGAAATCCCGAGGACGGTATCGACGGTTGGCGATTGGACGTCGCCGAAAAGGTTAGCCCGCGTTTTTGGAAGGACTTCAGGAAGTGGACGCACCAGATTAATCCTCAGTCTTACATTGTCGGTGAAGTCTGGTGGAAGGATTGGGAGAACGAAGAAATGTTCAACGCTGCGCCGTGGCTTCAAGGGGACATGTTCGATGCAGTCATGAACTACCGATGGGCGCGAGAAGCCGTTCGATTTTTTGCGGGAAAGACAACGAAAATCACTTCATCTGAATTCGATAAACGTCTGGAAGGATTCCGGAAAGATTATCCCGATGCCGTGAATTACGTCCTGATGAATTTATACGATAGTCACGACACCGACCGGTTAGGCTCAAGAATCGTCAACAGCGATTTGAGTTATGACAAAGGGGTCAGCGTGAAGGACAATCCCCGGTACGATGTCCGAAAACCAAACGATGTTGAGCTTCAGTTGCAGAAAATCATGGCTGTTTTTCAGATGACGTATGTCGGCGCCCCGATGATTTATTACGGGACGGAAGCAGGAATGTGGGGTGGAGACGATCCGGATGACCGAAAGCCGATGCTCTGGCCTGAATTCACCTACGACCATGAAAAAAGTCATCCGTCAAACCAGCCCGGGCCGGCCGATTCAAATGCGTTCGACAATGTCCTCTTCCAGCACTACAAAATGCTAACCGTAATTCGCCATACTTATGATGCGTTGCGACGAGGCGATTTCACGTCTCTGATATCCAACGGCCAAGCAGAAGTGTTTTCCTATATGAGGTCGCTTAAAGGTCAACATCTCATTGTGGTGATCAACAGTTCGCAGAGAAGCGGGAACATCGATGTTATTCTCCCGGGACCTTTAGGGGAAAGCTCCTGGAAAAAGCTCTTGGGTCAGGGTGTCGCGAAAGTCTCACACAATCGACTGAACGTCCAGATGGGTCCTAGATCTGCAGAAATCTTCACACGGCTGATATGAACACTCGCTACAAGATACTTTTCATACCTCTCGTTGTGGCATTGATCGCGGGATGCACCAACAATCGAGACCCCGTTCTCGCGGAAGTCAATGGCAGTAAGATCCATGCAACGGAATTCATCCAGAGATACCGGAAGTATTTGGAGTCGACATCAGAACGCGACAACATTGTGGTCCGCAAAAAAGTCTTGAACAACATGATGAACGAAATCTCTATCCTTCAGGATGCGAAAGCGCGAGGTTATGACAGCGACCAGGTTTTTCGGGAGCGATATGAAGATATCACCAACCAGGCTCTTCTCGACGCATACGGGAAGAACTTTGCACGTGAGGCAATGACAGTCACCGAACTGGAGTTGCTGAAAGAATTCCGCGCCTACAATACCAAAGTGAGCGCCCGATTCGTATACGCTGATACGAAAGAGGATGCAATCAATTTGAAGAAACGTCTCCAAAACGGCGAAACGTTCGTGAACATAGCCCGTGAGGTCTTCGAAGATCCCGACCTGGCGGCCAACGGCGGCTACCTGGGGTTTTTCGGCTGGGGTGAGATGGAGAGGCCTCTCGAGGAGGCTGCATATTCCCTTCCCGTCGATGTTTTGTCGGACCCCATACGAATGAAAACGGGTTACGCGATTGTCAAGGTTGAGACGAGAGTGGAGGTGCCTCTTGCGTCGGAACATGATTTTGCTAAGAAGAAGCCCGTCCTGGAAAAAGCTATTCGACAGTCTAAAATCGTTCGTTCTCTGACTACCGAAGCGGACAACATCGAACGGGAGCTGTCCCCTCAATTCAATGAAGATGCAGTGAAATCTCTTCTTGAGAGTTGGGATGACGTCAACAAGACTTGGCGAGCGGAAGCGTTGATTGAATCGAACAAGGAAGCAATTCCAAATTGGGCCGACATGAGTTTTGTGGAATTCAACCAGGAAACATGGACGGTGGGTCAGTTTGTCGAGAAGCTCGCGAAAACGAGAGAGCGTCATAGAAATCGGGTGAAAACGACTGAGCACATTAAGGAGATAGCTCTTGGGCTTGCGATAAGGTCGACCCTTCTGCAAAAAGCATTGGAAGCGGGGCTCAACCGGGATGCGGATGTCCAAGCTCAAATTCGAGAGGTGAGCGAAGATTTTATTCTCCGTCGCTGGGCACGGTCAGTTGAGGACACGGTGGGAACGGCCGGATGGGATGATACGATTTTGCGGAAAGAATTTGATGCAAACAGAGACCTGTACGCCACTCCTCTCCTTCTCAATACATCGGAGGTTCTCGTTCGCTCGGAGGATCAAGCGATGGCGTTGCTCAATTTAGTGAAAAAGGGAACAGATTTCGGCAGCCTTGCAAAAAAGCACTCGATTCGGCGATGGGCAGCCCAGCACGGCGGAGAGCTCGGCTTTGTTCCCCTCAGCACCTTCGGGGACATTGGCCCGCATATTGTGCCGGCAAAGGTCGGAGACGTTGTTGGCCCCTTCTTTGTCAAACCGTATTTTGCTCTCTACAAAATCCTTGGTATCAAGCAGTCGAGGCGAAGGGCTTTTGAAGAAGCCCGGGATGACGTCATTCAAACGCTTTTGCCATCGCGCAAAAAACAGGCGTTCAGCGACGCTCTTGACGGGCTTCGCTCGAACTCGAAGAGCACCATGGATGTGGTCGCCCTGGGAAACGTTGTTGTAACACCACCGTAGAAGGACGCGTTATGAGACCAGTTAATTTTATCGTGTATGTTCTCATTGTTGCCATCGTTTCGGTGACAGCATTTGCTGGAACGACGGGCAAGATTTCCGGGAAAGTCAAAGACGCCCAGACAGGCGAACCGATGATAGGAGCGAACGTGCGCGTGGACGGGACGCCCTTGGGAGCCGTAACGGATATAGACGGTTACTATGTCATTCTCAACGTACCGCCGGGAAAGCATACTGTGATGGCATCGTATGTTGGCTACGACAGGAAGGTGGTAACGAATGTTTCCGTTTCGGTCGACCTTACGACGACCCTTGATTTTGAGCTTTCTGCTGTGGTGATTGAGGCGAAAGAAGTCGTCGTAACGGCGCAAGCACCCATTATCAAGAGGGACCTCACCTCATCGGAAGCCCGCGTCGACGCGGAACAAATTGGAAATATCCCAACGAGGGAAGTCCATGAAGTCCTTTCCCTTCAAGCCGGAATCACGGTGGACCGCGGGGGCGGGATTCACATTCGTGGGGGCCGGTCGAACGAGGTTGGGTATTGGGTGAACGGTATTTCCGTTTCTGACGTGTATGACGGAAGCCAGGCAGTTCAAGTAGACAACAATTCTATTCAGGAATTGCAAGTCATCAGCGGTACCTTCAACGCAGAGTACGGCCAGGCGATGTCGGGGATTGTCAACATCGTCACAAAGGATGGTGGTCAGAGTTTTCGTGGAGGTTTTTCAACGTACACAGGATATTACGCTACCGGCGACCAGATTTATTACAACCTTAACAAATTCCGTCCATTCAATAACAGGAATTTCGAGGCAAACCTCAGCGGCCCATTCTTGTTTATGCCGGACATAAGCTTCTACGGTTCGGTGCGATATTTCAAAACGGATGGCTGGTTATACGGCCAAAGAACTTTTTTCCCCGATGGAACGCTGGCACCGGGAGCGGACAGCGTGAAGGATGCTCAAGGAAATCTTCTGGATATTGTGAAGCCCGATAATCCTGTACCCATGAATGGAAGAGAGCGACGGTCCGGGCAGTTAAGGATGTCGTATCAACTTGCACCCACTATAAAACTTAGCCTGAGCGGCGTGGGAAGTCAGGTGAAGTTTCGCGATTACAACCATGCGTTCAAACTCAACCCGGATGGCGACGTCAGCAAGTATGACGACGGTTACAACCTGTCTGCACAGTTGACGCACACGCTTGGCTCCACAGCATTCTACAGCTTGAACGCCTCGTATTTTCGAAAAGAATTCAGGGAATATTTGTTTGAAGACCCTTTTGACACGCGCTATGTGCTCGACCCTTTCAAGACGAACACGAATCTGTACGAGTTTCTCAGAGCGGGCACAAATAATCATCATTTTCGCCGGATGACCGAATCGCGTGTCGCAAAACTCGATTACACGGATCAGATGAGCTCTCTTCATCAGGTCAAAGCTGGGATTGAGATGAAGCTGCATTATCTTTATTTGCAGGATTATAACATTACTCCTGTTGAAGACACCACGAATGTAGGTGGGACAGAAACAGTTGTTTATCGAGCGACGATTCCGCCAACCACCAGCCCGTTCTATCACGAATACTCCGTGAGGCCGATTGAGTTCTCGGCCTACTTTCAAGACAAGCTGGAGTATGAAAACATGATCGTCAACATCGGCTTGAGGTATGATTATTTTGATTCCAATGGAGACGTTCTGTCTGATCCACAGGATCCGAATGTTTATCTCCCACAAAAACCCGAGAATCAAGGATTAACGCTTGAAGAACGGCTTGCGAAATGGTACAAGAAAGCAACTGCAAAATCTTCGCTGAGTCCAAGGTTTGGGATTTCCTATCCAATTACCGACAGGGGAGTCCTTCATTTTTCATACGGCCATTTTCTCCAAATACCCTCGTTTAGCCACTTGTATCAGAGCCCGGGGTACAAAGTCGATGGAGTGAACCCAATCCAGGGAGTTTTCGGAAACCCGGATCTCAACCCACAGAAGACGGTGATGTATGAATTCGGTCTCCAGCAGCAAGTAACTGATGCATTGAGTTTCGATGTTACGGGGTTTTATCGCGATACACGAGACTGGGTTGACACAAGCCCAAAGATTCCAGTCCGAGATCCGAGCGGTCTGACATCCACAGCGGCGTACACGGTTTTTGTCAATAAAGGGTATGCAAACAACAGGGGCGTGACTCTCACCTTGAGTAAACGACCCATGGAGGATTTGCTCACTATCAACATGTCCTACACTTTTCAGGTCGCCGAGGGAAATAACTCGAGTCCAGATGAAGAACAAGGAGCCCTTGTTTCCAATCGCGAGCCTTCGAAATCCCTCACCGCCCTTGACTGGGACCAAACTCATACCGCAAATATGACGGTGGGCCTCGGCCGCGAGAATTGGGGCGCCTATCTCCTGGCTCGATATGGCTCAGGCTTGCCCTACACCCCCGTGATCAATCAGGCTGAGGGGAGAGGAGAAGATGCTTCAAGAGTAGTTCAAAAAAACAGCCGACGTGGGCCGGCAACGTTCACGGTCGATTTTCGCGCTTTTACGACAGTTGACCTCGGCAGCGTCAGCCTTAACTTGTTTCTGAAAGTATTCAACCTCCTCGACCGCCGCAACGAAGTCATCCTGTTTGGTCAGACAGGTCGCGCCTCGGCCACGCTGAGACAACTGGGGATTGAAGGATTGGGTGGAACGGGAAGGATTAATTCGCCTCAGGAATACATCACAAGGGCAGACTTCTACTCCGAGCCGAGGGAGATTCAGGTTGGTTTCGACATTAATTTCTAACTGGAGACTCGAATGACGTTCGCAAAGTCAACAGGAAGGCTATTCATTCTTTTGCTGTTGCTCGGGCCTGAAATCAACGCTCAGGTCACTCAGCACACACCGGGCAAAGAACGCGTTCATGAGGCCTCAAAACGGAGGACGGAAATCGACGGCAACAATGTTCGAACGAGCGTGTTCAATCACCTCTTTTCCGGCAGGCTTGGTGTTGGGCAGGGGGTGGCTTACGAATGGCCCAAGAACACGCGGCGAGAGTATATTGCCCTCGTCGCATTGTGGATTGGCGGCGAGGTGATTGACAATCAGGGAAATGTCATCAGGATTGTTGACCTCCCAGCGTTCCGGAGCAGCCCCGTCGGCGCAAACTGGAACATGTTGCCAATCCAGGGGTACTTCAACGAGAATCGCCCCGGGGGCGGGATTATAGCAAAGAGTGACGATCTGTCAAGTTGGCCGTCGTTATGGCCCGATAAGCTTACAGATTCCCTCGACCCGGGCTGGGCGGGAAAATGGAATGGGTATTTTGGGAAGGATCAATTTTCCGCGGACCAGGAAATGTTTTATCGTGTTGGAGACGACAACTACGACCGCTACAACTACACCCCGGACACAACCTCGCCGAATCGCAAAGGCCTTGGCATGATCGTGGATTCCCGCGTCATGCAGTGGTCGCAGATTTCCGTTCAAGACGCGGTGTTTTTTATTCATGAATTCAAGAATGACGGAACAAAGGACATTCGCAAAGTCGGCACAACGATTTGGCTCGCGGATCTTGTTGGCGGAGACGGCGACTCGCAGGATGACACGCCTGATTTTGACCTGCGGCTCGCTATTGCATTTTCCCTGGACGCTAACGGGACCAGCTTCAACCCGAACTTCCAGGGAGCTTTTGTCGGAGCTGTCGCTACGAGTTTTCTCGAAACTCCGGGAAACGCGGTTGACAGAATCGACAACGACGGGGACAGCCCGGAAAACCGGCAAACCGGCGGCGGGCCGGCTGTAACAACCGCCTTGACTCAAGGTGAGGCATCCGGCGATGCCATTGACAACAACGGCAACGGCCTGATCGACGAGGACTCGACCTTCGTAGCCTTCGGTACTCAACGCGCGACGACTTTTGCGGATGGAATCGACAATAACAATGACGGCGAACTGCTGAGTCCTGTCGTTACACAGGCGATGATTGACAGCGCAGCGGCCGGAGGATCTGGGGAAAAAATACAAAGACAATATCGATAACGACAGCTCATCGGCAGGAAACTTGCCGATAGTTACGCAAGGAATGATTGACCAGGCCGCGACGGACAAATACCTCCGTTACCGGGTTCCGGGGACGAACATTGTTCTATATAACCTCACACAATCAATGCTGGGGAAGAAATACATCAACGGCGATCGTGTTCGTGATCCAGGTATAGATGAAAAAATCGATGAGATGATCGATGAATCGCGAGACGACGGCATTGATAACAACTTTGATTGGAATCCGGTGACAGACGATGTGGGCCTTGACGGGGCTCCCAACACGAACGATTTTGGCGAAGGAGACGGAAAACCGACATCGGGTGCAGGAACGCCTTTTCCCGGTGAGCCTCATGTCGACAAAACCGATGTGAAGGAAGCGGACATGATCGGAGTAACGAACGTCCAGTACAACCGAGCGGGAAGTATCAACTTTAACACGACTGCCGACGTGACGTACTGGGCGGAATACATGACTCCGGGCAGGTTTGTTGATCCGACTGTAATTAAAGCGGCCGGTCCAGGCGACTATGATCTTTATGTTTCCTCCGGGTTCTTCCCGTTGAGAGCGGGCCAGATCGAACGAGTATCGTATTCGGTTGTTTTTGGAAACGCAACATCATCGGGTCCGTCCGAGGCATCAGGGGCGAAAGCAGATGCTCTGAGAAAGCGCGAAACGGCCCAAATCGCATACAACGAGAACTATCAATTTGCGCAAGTCCCCATTGAGCCCAAGGTTACAGCAGTTTCCGGGGATCGAAGAGTAACCCTGTATTGGGACAACCTCGCCGAACTATCGTTTGACCGGTTCCTAGCCGGGCTTGGAGCTTCCCCGAATGACTTTGAGGGGTACAGGATATACAGATCCACGGATCCTGCCTTCGAGGACGCCCGGCTCATCACCGACGCCTATGGGAATCCGGCGCCGTTCCTCAAACCCATCGCTCAGTTCGATTTGAAAAATGGAATTAAGGGGTTCAGTCCGATTACGTACAACGGGGTCCAATTCTACCTCGGAGACGACAACGGCCTTGTGCATACATGGACAGACACGACAGTTCTCAACGGGCAAAAATATTATTATGTGGTTCGCGCGTATGACCGAGGATATGCGCCGCTGCAAATTACGCCGTCGGAAAGCAATCTCCGTATCAGCATCGATAACCAGACGGGACTAGTGAGGGAGGTCGGGACTTCAGTCGCAATTGTGACACCTGAGGCTCCCGTCGCCGGTTATTTGCCTCCCGAGTTCACTCCCATCTCCCTTGTATCTGGCACGACAACGGGAGTCGTCGGTTACAAGATTGTCGACCCCACCAAGATTCGGGACAAAGCCTATCGAATCACGTTTGAAGACACTCTCCACTCGGGAGGAGGCACCGCCCCAGACACCTTCAAAACCAAGGCATATACTCTGGTCGACATAACGAATGCTGGCGCGCTCGACACCTTGATTAATCGCAGCAGGGCACTTGCGGACCCTATCGAGCAGCCCCTGGTCGATGGCTTTCGCCTGACGCTGATTAATGAAAAGGCATCAGGGCTTAATCTCCAGAAATCGAAGTGGAGCGACGATAGTATTATGAAATTTCAATTCGAAGAATGGCGAAGTTCGATTATTCAGGGACAACCCAAGCCCAGTGACTATAAGATTATCTTTGGTACTGTCGGCACGGACACATCTTCTCAGTACACCGTGGAGTCGGGTTTTACGGCGCCATCGATTCCTGTCAATTTCACCGTGTTGAACACCAGCGAGGCAAAAAATATCGATTTTGCTTTTGTAGAACTCGACGGTTCAACAGGATCCGGTAAATTCAGCGCAGTGTACGATGGAGGGCGGCCGGGAGCGACGAGAAGTGATTATATTGTCTTCCTTGAAAAAGATTCCAGGGATTCGACGGTCATTACCTGGGCATTCAATGTCCTCTTTGATTCTTCGCGTGTTCTACCGGATGCAGGCGACACCGTGGCCATTGTTTTGGCAAAAATCTTCCGGTCCAGCGATGTTTTTGAGTTTAGCACAAAAGCCCAAAGTGTTGATGCGGACCTCGCCAGGTCGGCACTCGACAAAATTCGTGTGGTTCCTAACCCTTACGTGGCAGCAGCAACATGGGAGGAGAGGAATCCGTTTTCGACGGGCCGCGGACCACGTTCCATTCATTTTAATCATCTTCCGCAACGATGCACCATAAGAATCTTCAATGTCAGCGGAGAACTTGTGGCGACCATCGAACATGACAGCCCCATGCTCGACGGGTCGGCGGAATGGAATCTTCTCACACGGGATAATCTCTCCGTCTCCTATGGAATCTACATCTATCACGTCGAAGCACCTGGCGTCGGAGAAAAAGTTGGAAAATTTGCCGTTATCAAATGAGCAAGGAGAAAAATGTGAGACCTCAATTATTGCGCATCACGGGAGTATTGTTGGCGTTGATACTCTCTCTGACGATCGTGGCTGAAGCCCAACAGGTGACAAAAGTTGGGACCACAGCGGCCAAGTTCCTCAGCATTCCTGTTGGCGCGCGCGCCCTCGGCATGGGCGGCGCTTTTGTCGGCGTCGCAAACGACGCCTCGGCAATGTATTGGAACCCCGGAGGCCTGGCAGGGCTCCCTCAATCCGAGGCAATCTTCTCGCACGCAACCTGGCTGGCTGACATGAGGTTCAATTTTGCAGCCGTCGCTCTTCCTTTGCGGGATTTCGGCACCTTTGGAGTTCACTTTACTTCACTCACCATGGATGAAATGGAAAGGACAACGGAAGATTTTCCCGAAGGGACGGGTCAGATGTTCTCAGCCGGGAGTGTTGCCCTCGGGGTGACCTATGCCCGGCAACTCACGGATTGGTTTTTTATCGGCGCGAATGTAAAATATGTCAACGAATACATCTGGAATTCCTCGGCGACGGGGTTCGCGATTGACCTCGGGACACTCTTTACGACGCCCTTTCCTGGTGTGAAGTTCGGCGCGGTGATCTCCAATTTTGGCCAGAAGCTCCGAATTGCGGGGGATGACCTCCTTGTTCAAAAAGACATTAGCCCAAACCAGGGAAACAACCCGAACATCAACGCAAACCTGACGACCGATTTCTTTGAATTACCATTGACACTTCGTATCGGCCTTGCCTATGACCTGATTTCTTCGGATGACCAGAAGCTTGTCCTTGCTGTCGACGCAGCACACCCCAACGATAATTCCGAAAGCATTAACGTTGGTGCTGAGTATTCACTTTTCGGTAATATGCTCGCACTCAGAGGCGGATACAAGGCATACGGGGCCCGAGACAGTGAAGAAAAAGCAACGTTTGGGGGTGGACTGATGTATGAGGTCACCCCAGGAGTCAG
>JACPSI010000100.1 GCA_016193365.1 Ignavibacteriales bacterium | reverse complement strand
CAGCATGCCCGTGCATGCGAAAACCTGGACGAAGTTATTTCGTACTGGAAAGAATGGGAGCGACGTCGGGAAGAACTGCCTTACGATATTGACGGCATCGTTGTCAAAGTTGATTCGCTCCGGCAGCAGCTACGGCTTGGAACGATCGCAAAAAGTCCGAGATGGGCAATAGCATTCAAGTTTGCCGCGAGGAAAGCACAGACGGTCTTGAATGGAATTCGTCTTCAGGTGGGACGCATCGGCACGATTACTCCTGTGGCGGATCTTCAGCCTGTGTTTCTCGCAGGGACAACGGTTTCGCGCGCGACACTGCACAACGAGGATTATATCAAGGAGTTCGATATCCGGGTTGGCGACACCGTGATTGTGGAAAAGGGAGGCGATGTCATCCCCAAAGTGAGCGGTGTGGTTCTCGAAAAACGACCTTCGGGCACAAAGCGTTTTGCCATGCCTCACACGTGTCCCGAGTGCAGTTCGCGACTCTTGCGGCCAGAGGACGAAGCAAACTATTATTGCGAAAACAGCGAATGTCCCGCCCAGGTCAAAGGCCGGATCGAACACTTCGCTCATCGAGGAGCGATGGACATCGAAGGGCTGGGAGAGGCGATTGTTGACCAGCTGACGGCTCTGGGCTATCTCAAAAACTGGGGAGACATCTACGACCTTCGCACTCATCGTGCTGAGCTGGTTCGTCTTGAACGATGGGGCGAGAAAAGCGTGCAAAATCTCCTCGACGCAATCGAAGAGAGCAAAAAGAAACCCTTCGCACGCGTGGTGTTTGCGCTTGGCATTCGTCATGTGGGGGCAGGTGTGGCCCAGATGATCGCCGGAAATTTTCAGTCAATTGAACGCCTGATGGATGCTTCACGTGAGGAGCTTGAAGCGGTTCAGGGCATCGGCCCAAGGATCGCCGAAAGTATTTTTCATTTTTTCAGAGATAAGAACAACAGGACGATGGTGCGGCGATTGGAGAGGGCGGGCGTCACGATCAAGGAAAAAGCGCGTTCAAGAGGTGCTTCACCGCTTGCGGGGAAGAGATTCGTTCTCACCGGAGGCCTCACGTCGATGACGAGGGATGAAGCCAAAGAAAGGATTACAGATCTGGGCGGCCTGGTTGCCGGGAGTGTGAGCCGGAACACAGACTATATAGTCGCCGGAGATGAGCCTGGTTCGAAGGTTGACAGGGCAAAACAGCTGGGAATACGGATTCTCGATGAAAATGAATTCAGAAAATTGTTATCTTTGTAATGCCTATTCTCTTCACTAATAAGAGGAACATATGAAAAAACTCATTTCGCGATGCAGCCTGGTTGTTGTTGCGGCGTTTCTGTTGACCGGTGGTGCTCAGAGCCAGCTGCGCAGCGGCAAGTTTGGAATTGGATTCGGCGGGTCAACCTACATCCTCGTTACAGACGACAAAGGTACCATCGATCTCAAGGCACTCGAGGCTGCCCCAAAATTTGGAGGAGGATTGGGTGTCAGTTGGTCCGTGATGGAGCACCTCGGAGTGCGGGCAAACTTCGCCGGCGGACAGATCGGTTGGAAAGAAAACGGCACGGATTACATCTCTATGCTCCTGTCAGGAAATTTCTACGTGAGCGGCGATCTCCTGCCTCACGACTCATTCAATCCGTTTGTTTTCGCGGGCATTGGAGGGCTGTATTATGACCCGCGGGGCCCCGACCTTCTCACACCTTCAGAAGATAAAATCGATATTGTGTATTCTGGTGGTGTCGGGTTCGATTTCTTCCTGAGTGAGTTCATGTCCGTTACAGCGTCGGGCGAGTACGTGATTACCAACACCGACAAACTCGACGGGAGGAAAAGCGGAGGCGCCAACGATTCCTTCATTCGTGCGGGCCTCGAATTCCGTTATTACTTCTTCGACCAGGATTTCATCACGAAACTTCTTGAGGCAATGCGAGGGAAAAAGAAGTAACACGACACCGCCACCGCACCCATGTTCGATGACCTCAGGCTGAATGTTGGCATTTCATATTCGCGTTTTCATTTTCGAAAAATGAAAGACCCCGTGGTCCGGTTTACAGAAGCCGTCAACCGCGCTGACCAGGCTCTCGTCATTTTTCCGGAAACCGTCACGGACTCCGAATCGCTTTCCGGCGTCATCAAGTATCTCGCGCGGCGATTTACGTCGGGCAACCTTCTCGTCGTGGGGCGCGACGACCTTCTCGGCGGGTTGCGCATGCATGAAAAAATTTCAACCGTCACGTTCACTCCCCGCGACATCAATGCATGGTATGTGCCCAGCGGAGATTTGCTTAGAAAGCTGAAAAGGAGTACATTCGATGTGGCTTTCGACCTCAATGTGAACTTCGCTCTCCCGAGCGCTTTTTTGTGCAGAGCCTCCAATGCACCCCTGCGAGTGGGGTTTGCAAAGACGCACGCCGACCAGTTTTACAATTTTCAGATTCAGACACGTGCCAGGTCGAACAGCTCGTTCGCGTACAAAACGTTTTTGAATTGCCTTGAGATGTTTTAACTGATACCCTTCGCGTATGCAATTCGATGTCAAGAAAAACGGCAGTGCAGTCGTCTTCCGGCTGAAGGAACGCAAGCTCGATTCCAGCATCTCGCCTGAATTGAAAGGGGAGTTCCTCATTCTCTGCACCCCCCAGCTCAAAGAGCTCGTCGTTGACCTCACGGACGTTGAATTCTGCGACAGCAGCGGCCTCAGCGCGTTGCTGATCGCCGAACGTAAAATGCGTGAAAACGGAGGGGTCGTCAAGCTCGCTGGATTGCAAAAGAAAGTACTTTCTCTCATACGCATCTCGCACCTCGACCGGGCATTCCGCATTCATGATACTGTGACCAAAGCCCTTCGATCGTGAATCCCTGCTTCACCGCTTTTCATTTCGTCCCACATCCCCGCTCAACATAGAAAAATCCGACGATGGGATTCTCCGTCATCGATTACGTGGTTGTCGGAACTTACATCGCCGGTGTTGTCGCGTTTGGCATTTGGCGGGGCGGAAAGCAACAGACTGTCCAGGATTACTTCCTCGGCAAAGAAACCATTCCCTGGTGGGTGGTGTGTTTTTCCATTGTTGCCGCTGAAACGAGCGCGCTGACGGTCATCAGTATACCGGGCGTCGCCTATCTGACCAATCTAAATTTTATTCAGTTGACAGTCGGATATCTCCTTGGGAGAATTGCCGTAAGCTTCCTTCTGCTTCCATCCTACTACAAGGGAGAACTTTCGACCGCATACGCGTTTCTCGAATCCCGGTTTGGCGTCAAAACCCGGAGGTTTGCATCCATCGTGTTCATGTTTACACGCGTCGCTGCGGACGGCGTGCGGCTGTTCGCAACAGCAATCCCGTTGAAGCTCGTGTTGGATGTCGACTACCCGACGGCAATACTCATCTTGGCTCTTGTGGCGCTCGCATATACATACGTGGGGGGAGTGCGCGGGATAGTGTGGGTGGATGCGCTGCAAATGGTCATTTACCTTGGCGGGGCGATAACGGCAGCTCTCGTAATGATTTTTTCGCATCCTGAGGGTTGGTCTGGAATCACACAAGCGGCTTCAACAGCTGGGAAATTTAGCGCTTTCAACCTGAGTTTTGAAAGCTTCTTCCAGCAACCTTACACGCTCCTGGCAGGACTTTTGGGCGGCGGATTCCTTTCGATGGCTTCCCACGGCACTGACCAGCTCATCGTCCAGCGCCTCCTGACGGTAAAATCCCTTGCGCAAGGCCAAAAGGCGCTCATCGGCAGCGGGGTTATCATTATTTTTCAGTTTGCCATATTCCTCACGGTTGGGCTTTTACTTTATGGGCACTACGGCGGAGCCTCCGTTTCGGACTTGGGATTAAACAGAGCCGATGAAATTTTTCCAAAATTTATTATCGAGGGGTTGCCCCAGGGGCTCTCAGGACTGATCATTGCCGGATTGCTGGCAGCCGCCCTCTCCACGCTCTCCGGTTCGATGAGTTCGATGTCCTCATCGCTCGTGCTCGATTTGTACCGCCCGATATTCGGGGCTCATCTGAGCGACGAGCGTGCTCTGAAGGTCTCACGTTACTTTACAATGATGTTTTGCGGAATCCTTGTAGCCTCAGCTTTCTTCTT
Source organism: Ignavibacteriales bacterium (assembly GCA_016193365.1). Lineage (GTDB taxonomy): Bacteria > Bacteroidota > Ignavibacteria > UBA10030 > UBA10030 > JACQPT01. The sequence goes on along the minus strand of JACPSI010000100.1, from coordinate 29,719 downwards.
TATGGCCAGCGGGCAAGCCGTCGTCGAGCTTGCTCTTAGTATCGCCTCGTTTACGTACGGCGGGTTGCTGGGGACGTTTCTTCTTGGTGTCCTTTTCAAAAAACCCACTCAGGAAGACGCGCTCGGGGGGTTTGTAGCGGGGATTCTTGTGATGGTCACCGTCATTACGCTGAAACTCGTTGCGTGGACGTGGTTTACGATGACCGGCGTAATTGCAACGCTTCTCGTGGGCGGTTTGTTGAGCTCCCTGTCCCGCAGGAACACCTCTTCTTATTGAGAACCTCGAGGCGCAGAAATGCCTGCGAGGCATTCAACGTTGACGGACATTGAACGACAGCTCGACCGATATTTCGAATTCCTCCGTTTAGAAAAGAACCTCAGCCCGCGCTCTCTCTCCTCGTATAACTTCGACCTAGTAAAGTACTCGGATTTCCTGAAAAGGAATTCCATCACCAACGCCGTCCAGGCAACGGAAGATTCCGTGAGCAAATTCATTCATCGTCTGCACAAGAGCGGCTTAGCCCCGCGGAGCATCGCCCGTCATATCTCTGCCGTTCGTGGATTCCATCGTTTTTTGGTTGCGGAGCAGGAAGCCAAGAATGACCCCACAGAAAACCTTGAACCACCCAAGCGCACAAGAAAACTTCCAGAAGTTCTAACTGTCCATGAAATCGATGAAATTTTCAAACAGCCCGATGTCCATCAGCCGCTGGGTGTGCGTGACCGGGCAATCCTCGAAGTGTTGTATGCCACCGGAGTGAGAGTCACGGAGCCGATAAGCCTCAAGGAACCCAACCTTCTCTTCAAGGATGGATTAATCCTCGTGTACGGCAAGGGCTCCAAGGAGCGGCTCGTACCCATTGGAAAGTCTGCGAGGAAATGGGTGGAGAGGTATCGGAGGGACGTGCGCGTGAGCCTGGCGAAGAGAGGTTCCTCTGTGAATTATGTTTTCCTTAATGCGCGCGGAAAGAGGATCTCGAGAGCGGCCATCTGGGATATGGTCGCGAAGTATGCGCGGCTTGCAAAAATCCAAAAAGAAGTCCACCCCCACACGTTCCGACATTCTTTTGCGACCCACCTTCTCGAAGGCGGCGCAGACCTCCGCGCAGTTCAGGAGATGCTGGGCCACGCCGATATTTCCACAACGCAGATCTACACGCACATCGACCGGGAATACCTTAAGGAGGTTCATCGCACGTTTCATCCGCGAGGCTGATGCAGCTCCTGCCGCATTACAATTGGACCTTGAAGTCGCAGAGGAAGTCGGGATTGCCTCAAGTCGATAACTAAGCAAATCCTTCCATCAAAGTTGTCGGCGTTCAAGGCATTTGCCGAACCATCGTGCCGGTCTCTAACTGACAATTTCCTTAGGTTCGTCGCATAACAAAAAGAGTGCCGCACAATGTGAGACACATTACCTTGAATTCCTTGCCTTTTTTTCATAAAGTAGATAAACAATAAAACCTTCCGAAGTTCTGTGTGGCGGCTTTGAGACCCTTCGGAAGGTCTTTAATCTAAGGGTTCCATGGAAAATCTCTACGTTTTGCCTATCCTTTTGTTCTCCATCGTCATTCACGAGATCTCGCACGGCTGGATGGCCTTGAAGCTGGGCGATCCAACCGCACGTGACCTCGGACGGCTTACTCTGAACCCGATTCCTCATATCGACCCCGTTGGCTCCATCCTCGTCCCGTTGATGTCGTACATCGCGGCAGGAACCGTTTTCATCGCATGGGCAAAGCCGGTTCCCGTCAACCCGATGCATTTCAGCAATTATCGCAGGGATGATATTCTCGTATCGGTCGTTGGCCCGGTCTCAAACCTTCTCATAGCGCTTGCGTGCTCAATTCTCTACGTCCTGTTCACGAAGTTCACGGGCGACGTGGAAGGAGAAAACATTGGCGTGCTCCAATATTCTTCGATGTTCTTCACTCAGATGTTTTCTTATGGAATCGCGATGAATATTTATCTGGCAGTGTTTAACCTGATTCCCGTTCCACCGCTGGACGGCTCCCACGTCGTCTCTTCGCTTTTGCCGCCTCAGCTTGGAGAACGCTATCGCCAAATCGGCTTTGCCGGGATTCTTATCATTATTCTCCTCATGAGACTCCAACCCGTCCGTGATGCCGTCGTCTCGACTGTTCAGTTTATCCTTGTGCCTTACGTATTGTTGATCAACATGTTGTCATGAGCCTCGACCGTCGAAAACTACTTGTCCTTGCTGAGGGGAGGTTCAGCCCGCTTAAGTCGAAAACCGCCAACGGCGCAATCGCTTATCTGAGAGATCAGGTTGTTGCGGTCATCGATAGCACAAAAGCAGGAATGACGGCACAAAAAGTGCTCGGCTACGGCGGGGACATTCCGGTGGTGAGCAGTCTTGAGGAAGGATTGACTTACCAGCCGACACATTTGCTCATCGGTATTGCGCCGACGGGCGGACGGCTCCCGGACGCGTGGAGGACGCTTATAAAAACTGCTCTTGAGCAGAGGCTCCACATCCTCAGCGGCCTTCACACGATTTTATCCGACGACCCGGAATTCTCTTCTCTGGCCAAAAGGCAGGGAGTCACCCTCACCGACTACAGGAAAATCACGCCGGAATCCGAAGTCGTTTCAAAAGGAACGTGGCGTCAACGAAAAGCAAAAGTTATCCTGACGGTCGGTACTGATTGCAACATCGGCAAAATGACGACCATCCTTCAGGTTCATCAGGAATTCGCAAAACGCGGCCTCAAGGCAGATTTCGTCGCCACTGGCCAGACCGGAATGTTGATACGAGGGCGCGGTATTCCCGTGGATTCGATTATCAGCGATTATACGGCGGGATGCATAGAGCTAGACGTTGACCGTTCCATCGCTGAAGGTTATGAGTATGTCCTTGTTGAAGGACAGGGCGCATTGACTCACATGGGCTATTCCGGCGTCACACTTGGATTAATCCACGGAACGATGCCCGACGCAATGATCCTTTGCCATCAGCCCACGCGTGTAAAGGACGATTATGGACTTCCTCTTCCCGACCTCAAAAAAGTTATCAGACTGCATGAGGAGACTGTGCAATTCTTTCGCCAAACAAAAGTCGTAGGCATTGGAGTAAGCTCTGTCGGGCTTTCAGACGACGAATCAAAGGAGTGGTCTGAAAGAATCGAACGCGAAACAGGGTTGCCGGCAGTCGACACATTTCGTTTCGGAGGCGCCAAATTGGCTGACGCTATCCTGGAATATTTTTCAACCGTGAGCGATTGACTGTGCGTTATTTTCTGTATAAAGAGAATGAGTTGTTGTGTGAAGATATTCCCATCCTCGAACTCGTCGAAGAGTACGGAACGCCTTTGTACCTCTACAGCCGAAATCAAATTGTCGAGAACTACAAGTCGATTGATTCCGCCTTTGGATCGACCGACCACGTCACGTGCTACGCTCTCAAAGCCAACTCCAATCTTCACATCCTGAAACTCCTGGCAGAGGAAGGCGCGGGCGCCGACGTTGTCTCTGCGGGGGAATTGTTCCTTGCATTAAAGGCGGGATTCCCTCCTGAAAAAATTGCTTTCGCGGGAGTCGGGAAGCGCGAGGACGAAATTGAGTATGCACTCGCCCAAAAAGTTTTTTCCCTCAACGCAGAGTCGCACCAGGAACTCCAGCTTATTTCGCGCGTTGCCCTTCGTTTAAACACGACAGCTCGCGTTTCCCTCCGCATCAACCCGGACATTGACGCACAAAGCCATCCGTACATCACCACGGGCTTGCATTCAAACAAGTTTGGCATTGATTCATCACAGGCGCTTGATGCCTTCCGCCATGCCCTTTCCCTTCCGTCGGTCGAGGTCATCGGACTCCATACGCATATCGGGTCACAGATTACGAAAACAGAGCCCTTCATAGAGACTGCAAAGTTTGTCGTCCAATTTCTGGCGAAATTGCATGAATCCGGCGTTCGAATTTCGCACATTGACTTTGGAGGCGGGTTTGGTGTTCAATACGCAAATGCCATCCGGCATGAAGCGCTTCATGTTGAGGATCATGGGAGCGGTTCCGTGACATCGCCGGCGGAGTTTGTGGCCTCCGTCCTCCCCATCCTGCAGGAGACAGGTTGTTCTGTCTGGCTCGAGCCCGGCCGTTCGGTCGTTGCGGATGCGGGGATTCTTGTGACGAAAGTGCTTTATACAAAAGAAAACGGCAATAAAAAATTCGTCGTGACGGACGCCGGTATGACAGATTTGCTGCGCCCGAGCCTGTACAACGCTCATCACCAGATTGTCCCCGTGAGAATCGAAACGTACGAAAGCGAAAAAGTGGACATCGTCGGGCCTATTTGCGAGACAGGAGATTTCCTGGCGCGTGATCGGATGCTTACGAAAGTGAAGCCGAATGATGTTCTGGCTGTTCTGACGGCGGGCGCCTACGGGTTTGTGAATACATCTCATTATAACGCGCGGCCACGGCCCGCCGAAATTCTTGTGAACGGTGATCGGGTGCGAGTTATTCGTCAGCGCGAAACTTTTGAGGATTTGGTTTAAGAGCAGAAGTGACGCTTCTGCTCTTGTTGTTCATTTATCGAAGCGTCGCTTCTTTTCTCAGGAGGATCACTTATGAAACTGCATGACGTTGCTGTGGTTGGAGCGACCGGTCTGGTCGGCCGCGCGATGGTGGCGGTGATGGAAGAGCGAAAATTCCCCGTCAATCGGCTGGTGTTACTGGCTTCCGAACGGTCGGTGGGCCACGAAATTGCTTTCAACAGCAAGCCCCATCCCGTCCACAAGCTCGAGCCCGATCGATTCAAGCACATCGAATATGCACTCTTTGCCGCAGGAGCCACGGTGAGTGCTACCTACGCGCCCGTCGCCGCTGTGAAATACGGAGCCATCGTCATTGACAACAGCAGCAGTTTCCGGCAGGATGAAAAAGTGCCTCTCGTCGTCCCGGAAGTGAACCGGAAGCAGATTTTCAAACACAGCGGCATCATCGCCAACCCGAACTGCTCGACGATTCAAATGGTGGTTGTGCTCAAACCACTGCACGATGCGTTCAATGTCAAAAGAGTCGTTGTCTCAACGTATCAGTCTGTGACCGGCGCCGGTAAACGAGGCTACGACCAGCTCCATGACGAGCTTGCTGGGCGTCCGCCGAAAGAAAAACAGTTTCCGCATCAGATAGCCTTTAACTCGCTGCCGCATGTCGACATTTTCTTTGACGACGGATATTCCAAGGAAGAATTCAAGATGATGAATGAAACAAAAAAAATTATGGGCGAAAATATCCGCGTGACGGCGACATGTGTGCGCATTCCCGTCACCGGGGGACATAGCGAGTCCCTCAATGTCGAATTCGAGAAAAAATGCACCTCCGAGGAAGTAAGGGAAGTTCTCCGGGGCGCGCCGGGGATCGTGGTGCAGGACGACCCCAAGAACAACGTCTACCCCATGCCGCTCAGCGCGTTTGAGAAAGACGATGTCTTCGTGGGACGGATTCGCAAGGATGAAACGGTGAAAAGCGGTGTCAATCTCTGGATTGTTGCGGACAACGTGCGAAAAGGAGCCGCGACGAATGCAGTGCAGATAATGGAAGCGCTGGCGTTGGGCAAGTAGAGTACACTGGGATTGATGGATTGCTGTCCGCCGGAGGCGGATCCGCCTTTGGCGGAGATTTTCGGATTAATGAAAACAATGATTAAAAAGAGTTTTCTGTTATCGGCCTGCGTGGTTCTCCTTACCTCTTGTGAGAAGAAGAGCAAAGAAGTTGACCTGGTGACGTTTAAAGTCAGAGGGGAGGTTGTATCCATAGATCCGGCCTCAAGAAGAATTATGATTTCTCACGAGGAGATTCCCAACTATATGATGGCGATGACGATGCCGTTCAAAGTCAAGGACACGACGTTGTTTGTTGGAGTTTCCGTCGGGGATTCGGTTCAAGGAACGCTCGCCGTGTCCCGGTCGGAGAGCTGGCTCGAAACGCTCTCTGTCATTGGAAAAGGCGAACCACCCAAGGAGATGCCGGCAGAGGATATCCGTATCGCAAGGCTGTTTCAAAAAGGGAAACCGCTCCCGGACCTTGAATTTCGAAATCAGGATAACCGTCCTGTTCGCTTCAGCTCGTTCAAAGGAAAAGTCGTTGCGGTCACGTTCATTTATACGCGCTGCCCCCTCCCCGATTTTTGCATACGCATGAGCGATTACTTTGCGCGAATTCAACGCACACTCAAAAAAGACGCATCGCTCGCCGAAAAATGGCATCTCGTGAGCATCAGTTTCGACACGAAACACGATTCTCCTGTCGTTCTGAAAAAATACGGCAAAAACTATGGGGCAGACTTTACCCGTTGGGATTTTCTCACCGGAAACGAGGATGCCATCATGAAGATCACTGACGGCTTCGACATGTTCATTCAGAATGAGCGAGGGGGCATTTTCAACCATAACCTCCGGACGGCAATTCTCGACAAAAATGGAAAACTGGTTGAAACGATTATCAGCAACGAGTGGAAACCGGAAGAAGTGGCGGAGAAGATGCGGGAGCTTTCCAAAAAGTAGTTGTCATTCCCTCGGATTTTAAGTCCCGAAGGGATCCCTTCGGGACGGGAATCCAGAAATCGGCTTGGTCCTGGATTCCGTCTTAAAATCCGACGGAATGACAAAATTAAGAGTCTGTCTATGAAACTGGATTTTCGACAACGAATTAAGCAAGGTCCAATCCTGTGCGACGGCGCGATGGGGACGCTGCTCGATTTGTACGAGTACAACGAGCTTCCGCACGAAATCCAGAACGTCAAGAACCCCGATATCGTTGAGCGCATTCATCGCGAATACATCGAAGCCGGGGCCGAGATTATTCAAACGAACACGTTCTCCGGCAACAGATGGCGCCTTTCGCAGTTTCACCACGAGGATAAGATCGCTGAGATCAACAAAGCTGGTGTTGAAATAGCGAGGCGCGCAGCCGGAGATTCCGTATACGTCGCAGGCTCTGTTGGGCCAACGGGAAAGCTTCTGGAGCCGATCGGAAAGCTCAAACTCCAGCAAGCGCGCGACGCTTTCAAACAGCAAATCGAGGTGCTGCTGAAGGCCGGCGTCGATCTTCTGATACTTGAAACCTTCGTAAGCCTGACAGAGCTTGATGAAGCAATCTCGGCTGCAAAAGAACTCACCAAGATTCCCATCGTTGCGCAAAAAGCCTTTCCAGAGGACGGCGCCATACTCTCCGGCACTTTTCCTGTTGAAGTTGTGGAACACATCATGAGCCGCGGCGTCGATGTCGTCGGCGCAAATTGCACGGTCGGCCCCCAGCGCATGTTCAGCATCATCCGGTCGATGTACAAAGACGGCATTGCTCTATCGGCTCAGCCTGCTGCTGGGATTCCAACACTTCTGAACGGCAGGTCAATCTATCATACAACTCCCGAATATCTCGCCCAATACGCAAAGGAACTGCTCCAGGCTGGAGTAACACTGGTGGGTGCTTGCTGCGGCTCCACGCCGGCACATATTCGCGCAATTAAAAACGTCATGGAGGAGCTGAAAGAGCGAGGGCCCGACATCAAGGCAAAAGAGACGGCATCGCAAAAGAAAGACAAAGGCCGGAAGGAAAAGCTCGTCGTTGAAACTCAGATTGAATCCGACAGCCGGTCGAGGTTTGCACGGAATATCGGCAAAAAGTTTTTAACGACTGTTGAGCTTGACATTCCTCGCGGCCTCGATATTTCGTCGCTCATCGAAGGTGCACGCTATCTTCAACAATACGGCATCGACGCCATCAATATTACGGACGGGGCGCGAGCGCGCCTCCGCATGAGTTCCATCGCCATTTCGTACCAGATTCAATCGCAGGTCGGCATCGAAGCCATGACGCACATTGCCACGCGTGACCGCAACATGATCGGCCTCCAGGCTGAACTTCTCGGAGCTCATGCATTGGGACTCAGGAATATTCTTTGCATTACCGGCGACCCCACCAATATAGGCGATTACCCCCAGGCGACATCAGTGTTTGACGTGGATTCGCCGGGCTTGATCCGTGCGGTGAAGTCGATGAACGAAGGCAAGGATCTCATAGGCAACACCATCGAGCAAAAGGCTTCGTTTCTGATTGCTTGCGCCGTGAACGCCATGGCGGATAACATGGATGCGGAGATGGAAAAACTTGAAAAGAAAATCGAAGCGGGCGTCGATATTGCTTTTACCCAGCCCATTTACGACATGAAGACGCTCGAGCAACTTATAAAGCGCACAGACAAATGGAAAATCCCTGTGATGCTTGGCCTGCTACCTTTGCGAAGCTACAAGCATGCGGAGTTTTTGCACAACGAGATTCCCGGAATGACCATCCCCGAAGCGATACGAAAGAAAATGCACGCGGCCGGGGATAAAGGAGCCGACGTTGGGATTGAAATCGCGGTGTCGCTTTTAAGCGAGGCGAAATTGGAAGTGGCGGGAGCCTACCTGTTACCGGCCTTCAAGAAATACGATATCGTACCGAAGATTTTAGAGGGGATTGGGATACTGGAGGAAGAAAAGAGAAGGCGAAGCTAGAAACTAAACCCAGAAGGAATGCCTCATCGCAATAGCCAGACCCTTAACGGTCTGGCTATTTTTTTCATCGTTTCTCAAACCTATGCACAATCGTCGCCGTGACAAGATCTCCGGTCACATTGAGTGTCGTCCGGCACATGTCAAGAATCCTGTCGACGCCAAGCACAATGGCTATTCCTTCCATCGGCACGCCGACGAGCCCCAACACCATCATCAACAGCGGAATCGACCCACCGGGAATTCCTGCCACACCAATCGCAGTAACCACGGACATCAACACAACGACGAGTTGAGCACCAAGCGACAGCTGGACGCCAAATACCTGAGCAAGAAAGAGAACCGTCGCGCCTTCAAAGAGTGCTGTGCCATTCATATTCATGGTCGCGCCGAGAGGGAGAACGAAGCCGGCAATTTCTCTTGGGAGCTTAAGTTCTTCCTGCGCAACGCGCATCGTTGTCGGGAGAGTGGCGTTGCTGGACGATGTGGAGAATGCCGTCAACATCACAACCCGGATCTTCCGGAAAAACTCCATCGGATCGCGGCGGGCAATGAATTTCACAACCAACGGATAGCCGACAAATTGAAAGAAGGTCAGACTTCCAACAACCACTGCCACGTATTTTAACAACTGGAGAAGCAATTCGTAACCAAAACGGGCCGTCACGCTGAAGATAAGGCAGAAAACACCGACGGGGGCAATTTTCATCACGAGCTCGATGATCGCAATAACAATGTGGCCGAGACTTTCCATGAACCGAAGCATTGGATCCGCTTTTTCCTTTGAAATAATTGTCATTGCGACGCCTATCATGAGAGCAAAGACGATAACCGCAAGCATCTCTCCGTTCGCCATCGCTTGTATGGGGTTCCGGGGAATCATCCGGACAAACAGGTCGACACCGAACTTCCCTTCCGCCAGTCCCATTGCTCCTTTTGCCTCCCCCTGGTAGGCCGCCATGAGTTTGTCTTTCACGACAGGGTCGAGCCCTGCACCCGGCTGGACGACGTTCATGACGACCAAACCCAATGTCGTCGAAAGAGCGGTGAGAAAGAGAAAGGTCAGGATCGTGAGCAACCCGATGCGACCAAGAGTTTTGAGGTCGCCGAGTCCGGCCACACCCAGTGAGAGCGTGGAAATAATGAGCGGAATGACAACCATAATGAGCGCGCTGAGCCACATGCGGCCGATTGGCTCTGTAAAATTGGTCACAAATCCTTGAATATTCTCGACACCAATGACCAGGTTGGTCGTGACTCCGGCAATTGCGCCCAGAAGCAAACCTGTGAGGATTTTCGTATGCAGCGGGATGGATTTCTTTTCAGCGGCAGATTTGGCAGTCATAAAGGTCTTTCGTTTCCCCGGAAGGCCTATAAACTAGTTGAAACTTCCAAGTGAGATTTTGGGTGTAATCATGATTTCGTTTTTCGACTCCAGTAGAAATACACCGGCACGCCTGTCAGAATAATGGCGAGGCCGAGACCTGAATTCCGCAAGTCTCCGACAAAAATGTACACGATAAAGAAAACTGCAACGAGGATGTACACAATCGGGACAAAGGGATAACCCCAGACCTTGTATGGCCGCTCCATGTCCGGACGTTTCTTCCTGAACACGAACAACGCAACAACGGTGAGCACATTAAACAACAACGATGCGAAGGTCGTGTACGTCAGCAAATCGCTGTATGTTCCGGTCAACGTCAGGACACAGGACCAAACGCATTGAAAGATCAACGAAATCACCGGCGTTCGATAAACTGAGTGGACGTTGGCTACTTTCTCAAAAAACAGTTTGTCCTTCGCCATCGCATAATAAACTCTCGGGCCTGAGAGAATCAGTCCGTTGTTGCAGCCGAACGTCGAAATCAGAATTGCCACCGTCACGAAGGCCAGACCCGCAGAACCCATTACTCTCTGCGCAACTTCGGCGGCAATGCGGTTATCGGCGACCGCAGCCGATTCAGGGCCCGGCACAATATACAGATACGCCATCGTGGTCAGTGTGTAGACCACCGCAGTGATTCCCGTGCCGTACACCAGCGCCCGCGGCAAAACTTTATGAGGCTCTTTTGTTTCCTCCGCAGTGAATGTCACTGAATTCCAGGCATCATAAGCAAACAATGCCTTGGACATTGCGACAGCGAATGCGGCAAAGAATGTCATTTGAAGTGCTTCGGGTACTGAAGTCGAGAAAACGGGGCTAAAGTTCGAGAACGATCCTTCGCCGATAGCAAAGCTAAACAGAATGAGCAGAGCAAGAGCACCGAGCTTTGAAAGAGTGAAGATATTCTGGACGAGCGCTCCGAGGCGAACTCCGAAAAAATTGACAACCGTCAGGACGATGATGCTGATGATGGCAACAACTTGCGCAGAGTTTACAGAATACGAACCGACAGAGAGTAGGACATTTCCTTCTGAGAGCGAGGGAAGAAAGACTCCGAGATACTTTGCAAAGGCAACTCCCACGGCTGCAATGAAACCAGTCTGGATAACGAGAAAGAGCGTCCACCCGTACAAAAATCCCCAGATGGGTCCGTATGCTTCGCGCAAGAACACATACTGTCCGCCTGCGCGAGGGATGGCCGCCGCGAGCTCGCCGTAACTTAATCCGCCAAATACTGTCAGCACGCCGCCGATGAGCCACAAAAGAATGATAAGGCCGGGAGCGTCCAAATAGCCGGCCATCAGAGACGGGGCGATGAAAATCCCCGACCCAATCATCGACCCGACAACAATCATCGTTGCATCGAGAAGTCCGAGGCCCCGGTGGAATTGCTGCGTTTCAGATGATCCGGCGCTTGAGGTTGTGCTCATAATCCGCCAAGTTTGCCACAAGTTTCGCAAAAATGCAAACGATTTCGGTGCGGTGTGCCTTTGTTCAATGCTTGAACGGCCGCTTCTTGATCATCCCTCCTTTTGTATCTTTAATACTGCTCATGACGACAAAGGCATTCGGGTCGATTTTTTCGATTTCGGCGTTGAGTTTGCTCATCTCCAGCCTTGTAATTACGGTGTAAATAATTCTCATTTCCTGTTCGGTCTCGCCCCGTTTTCCAAACCCGCGTTCTCCTTTATACACCGTGACTCCCCTGCCGAGATCGTTGATGATCATCTGACGGACAGCTTCCGGCTTCACTGAAATAATAGTCACGCCGGTATATTCTTCGATGCCTTCGATAATAAAATCGACTGTCTTAGAGGCCGCGAGATACGTCAGGATGGAGTACAGCGCAGTTTCGACCGACAGGAGGTACGCGGCAATCGAGAACAAAACGAGGTTAAAAACGAGGATGAAATCTCCGATGGTAATTCCCAGCTTCCTGCTTAAGTAAAGCGCAAGCACTTCTGTTCCGTCAATCACGGCTCCTCCGCGCACAGAAAATCCAATTCCCGCTCCGAGAAAAAACCCTCCGAACACCGAAACGAGCAGCTTATCATGTGTAATCTCCGGATAGGGAAAGAGTGCCGTACACACGGCCAGGCCGACAATCGCAAGCGAGGCTCTCAGCGCAAACTGTTTGCCGATGACATTAAACCCGACAACGAGAAATGGAATATTGATCACCACCAACAAAAGGGGAAGCGAAAAGCTCGTTAATTCCGACAGAAGGAGAGAAATGCCGGTCGCTCCTCCATCGATGAACTTGTTGGGGAGGAGAAATCCTCTCAGGCCAAAACCCGCCGAAAGAATCCCAAATGTCACGAGAATGATATCGGCAGCCAGAATCCGCGCGCTTACTGCAAGCTCCCGGAATCCCTTTGCCATTTCATAGCTTGAATACGTCTGCCGGCCGGCACCTTTCCTTTTTCTAAGAACATTCTTGATGACAATTCTCGTCATGAATGGATTCATGATATCCTCCGGAATGGGAAAGTCCTATGACTTTCGGTGGAAGTGCAGCACAACTCGTTTTTTTCGGTAACGGGAATTGCAGAAAGAAAAACAAGCCGGTGAACGCGAGGACTTAAAGAAAAGAAGAAGCGGCTGAGGTGTAGATTTGACCCTGGATAAACCTGTTTTGACCCCGAACGACTGTGTGAGAATTGTGGAGCGGGAGTCGCGAAGATTCAAGTAGTTGTATGACAATCGTTGAAACCTGAGTCCTGCAGTTTCCCGAATGTTTTATGATGGGAGCTTTTTGGACGATTCCTCGAGCCGACTCAGCGGCAAAATAATGGAGGATTTTTTCGCTCTCCGATGCAAGAGAAACGCAATCCGGGGGAAGTGAACCTGTCAATGAGACAAGGGCCACCATCAAAGCGCATCTCAATCCATGAAAGCTCGTTTTGATATTCCTTAGGCCATACATCTTGAGTCAATACAATATATGAAGTTTCCTCAGGCCTGACAACTTTAAGCCTAAACAAAAAAGCCCGACCAGACAACGTCGGGCTTAGGTTTTCTGGTCAACCTTCCGAAGGTCAGGTCATAAACGAACCTTCGGAAGGTCATGTTATGCTAAATAAACAGCGGCGCAAGCACGAGAGTAAGCGTTGCAAGAAGCTTGATCAGCACGTGCAAACTCGGTCCGGCTGTATCCTTGAAAGGGTCGCCAACGGTATCGCCGACTACTGAAGCTTTATGGGGCTCTGATTTTTTCCCGCCATAAGCTCCCGTCTCGATATACTTTTTTGCATTGTCCCACGCCCCGCCGCTGTTATTGAGGAACAGCGCCATGAGGATTCCCGTTATCGTTCCCACCATGAGGTATCCGCCAATGACCTCCGCCCCCGTTGCACCAAACGGCGGCTGGCCGGAGGCGTAATACAACCACCGGAACAGCATCCCAACACCGATGGTCATCCCGACGACAAGTAGTCCGGGCAGCACCATTTTTTGAAGAGCGGCTTTTGTGGCAATGTCAACGCACTGGCCGTAGTCCGGTTTCGACGTCCCTTTCATGATTCCGGGATTGTTCTTGAACTGCTCACGTACGTTCTTGATAATTGAATGAGCTGCACCGCCGACCGCTTTGATTGCGAGTGACGAGAACAAATAAACAAGTACTGCTCCCAGAATCGCTCCGACGAAAACTTCAGGCTTGTTAATATTGATAATCGGCTGGAATGACGGCATGTAGTTGCGGACCTCGTCGATGTATGCGCCGAAAAGCAAAAACGCCGCCAGCGCCGCGGAGCCTACCGCATAACCCTTGGTGAGCGCTTTCGTCGTGTTGCCGACGGCGTCGAGGCGGTCTGTTTTCTTCCGTATATCCTCGGGCTGCTGGCTCATCTCCACGATTCCTCCCGCGTTATCGGTGATGGGCCCGAATGTATCCATCGCGAGAATATACGCAGCCGTGCCGAGCATACCCATCGTGGCAACCGCTGTGCCGAAAAGCCCTGCGTCATGGAGTCCGGAACTCTGGCCGAGAAAATACGCGCCGACGATTGCCGCTCCAATCACAAGCACCGGGAAGCCGGTCGATTCCATGCCGACGGCCACGCCGGAAATGATATTTGTCGCGTATCCCGTTTGCGATGATTCCGCGATAAACTTCACGGGCCTGTATTTGTATTCGGTGTAATATTGCGTGATGAAAACAAATGCCACCGAGGTCAATACGCCGATGACCCCACAGAAGAAAAAGTTCAGGTAGTACTCGGCTCCCAGCAGCCAGCGCGCAGCGACGTAAAATCCGATCATCGCGAGAATCGATGTAACATAATATCCACGATTCAACGCGCTCATTGGGTCTTCCTGCTCGTTTGTTTTAACTATCATAATGCCGATTGCTGAGGCGATGATACCAAACGCCCGGGCGACAAGAGGAAACAACAGCACACCAAGGAGCGATAATCCCTGCGCTTCAAACACCGATGTGTTGGAACGGTAGAGTGCGGCAGCCAAAACCATCGCGCCGATATTCTCCGCAGCGGTTGACTCAAACAAGTCCGCTCCACGGCCGGCACAATCGCCGACGTTGTCGCCGACAAGGTCTGCGATAACAGCTGGATTACGCGGGTCGTCCTCCGGTATTCCCGCTTCAAGTTTGCCAACAAGGTCGGCTCCGACGTCTGCCGCCTTGGTGTAAATGCCGCCGCCGAGTTGAGCAAAGAGAGCCACAAAGCTCGCCCCAAACCCGTAACCTACGATCAGTAAAGGGATTTTCGTGACGTCGTTTGTCACGCCCATGTAGTTTACGAAAGCGAAGAGCCCTGCGACGCCAAGCAAACTCATCGCAACGACAAAAAAGCCGGAAACGGCGCCTCCGCGGAGCGCAGTTTGGAGCGCGTCGTTCATGTTTCGTGTCGCCGCAGATGCAGTGCGAATATTACTTCGAATCGCAACCCACATCCCCATATAACCTGCTGCCACCGAGCAAAGGGCTCCGAGCGCGAACGACAAGGTGGTCCAGAGCGCAAGCGCACCCTGCCCCGCCGGATCATGTTCATTCGGCGTCCGGACAAATGCGTAAAGGATGTAGATCAAACACGCAAGCGCAAACGCCAGATAGCCGATTGTCCGATTCTGCCTGCGCAAAAAAGCCTCAGCCCCTGTTTTAATGGCATCGGAAATTTCGCGCATTTTTGGGGTTCCGGTATCTCTCCGCATGACATCGCGAATGAGATAAAGGGCAAAAAGCAGTCCCAGGACACTTATGCCTAAGATGAGAGAGAGTTCCATCCGTCTCTTGTTACATCCTTTCTCTTTCTTAAAAAAATGATTGTTGAAACGGTTTTTGAAAAACAGCCACCCCTGAAGGGAGCGTACATCTCAATATGTAGGAAAAACACCGAAAGGCGAGTGGAAGTATAGGAAACTTTTTTTCAAAATTCACTCAGTTTTTTCATCGACCTTTCGAAGGTTCTCTCCGCTCATCCTTGGCCTTCGAAAAGTTAACAGGTTTAAGGTTCAATTATTCACAGGTAAACCTTCCGAAGGTCGAGAAGAAACCATGGAACCTTCGGAAGGTCATGGTTCATTGATACTCACTCGTCTTTTGGTTATTATAGTCCTCGCCGATGGAACCCTCCTCCCGCTCAGAGATTTCACGCCAGCTTGTAAACGTTTGTCATCTTTTGTATCACAGGGGCTTCGTGACTGCCAGCGACGGCAATGTCAGCGCACGTCTTTCCAACGGAAACCTTCTGGTCACACCTTCCGCGTTGAATAAGGGCAGGGTCACAGAGGCAGACCTTGTAGAGGTTAAGGCGGATGGAACACCGGTGACACTCAGCAGAAAAGCCTCCACGGAGCTCGACATGCACCTCTTTATATATGGTCAACGGGATGATGCTGGGGCGGTTGTGCATGCCCATCCGACGCATGCGACGGGTTTTGCCACCGCTAGGATGCCATTGAATGAGTGCCTCTTCCCTGAAGTTATTGTTGGACTTGGAGCCATTCCGCTGGCTCAGTATGCGACTCCTTCCACAAAGGAAGTTTCAGAAGCTCTTGCGCCTTACGTAAAGAAAGCTGACGCCATTCTTCTTGCCAACCATGGCGTCGTAACGTATGGAAAAGATCTGGACGAGGCGTATTTCAAGATGGAAAAAGTAGAACACGCCGCGCACATTGCGTTTGTCGCGAGAATGCTCGGCGGCGAAAAACCGTTGACTCCCGGCGAGATCGAGAAACTTCGGTCGATCAGCGAAACGAGTTATGGCAAGGATTTTTCTCAGAAGATCGCGTGCGAACCAATGCAAGAACTCGAGTACACGAACGAAGAAGAGCTGAAAGACATAATTCGCGAGATATTGCGGAAATAAGAACGAGGAAACATGGTATGGATTTTTGGATGAGCGGATTGTTGGATTAGTGAAACTTAGGAGGACAAATGACCGAGTATACGTCGTTGAGAAACCTCAATCGCGGTTACATGAAACTCGATGTGTGGCGAAAGTCAATCGAGTTGCACAAACTTGTTTTCGAGACGGTTGATGCCATCGACATTGATTACAAATCAAAATCTCAAATTATCGACTCCAGTCAGTCCGTGTCGCCAAACATTTCAGAGGGTTATTCTCGAAGATCGGTAAAAGAGTACTTGCAATCTCTATATGTTGCGTTCTTTATCAGAAACCCTGACGCGGTGCGTTGGCTTCCTTGTGACTAAGAGAATCACAGAGGAGCAGTTTCATAAGATCGATGTGCTTCATTACGAAGTTGAGAACAAGCTTCTCCGGCTCGTACAAAGTTTACAGAAGAAAATGGATGAAGGCACTTGGAACGATCAAGTTTTTGAAGAGATCGAAGACTATAATCCCTAGCCGCATTAATCCAATCATCCAGCAATCCATCAATCCATACATCAGTTATGTCCAAGCTTAGAATCGGCATAGTTTTCGGCGGCCGTTCTGCTGAACACGAGGTTTCACTCGTTTCCGCGGCGTCAGTGATGAACGCGCTCGATAAAGAAAAATACGAGATCGTTCCCATCGGAATTAGCCCGGAAGGGCGATGGCTGAGCTCGAACGACGCATTAAAACTGCTCAAAGAAAAAACCGACATCGGCAGTCAGCCTGAACACCTCATTGTCCCCGACCCCAGCAAGAAAGCACTCGTCCCGTTGAATTCGGCGGGTCAGAACAAATCCGTCGATGTTTTGTTTCCCGTTCTTCATGGCACATACGGCGAGGATGGAACCATTCAGGGACTTTTCGAACTCGCTGATATACCCTACGTTGGTGCAGGGGTTCTTGGCTCGGCGTTGGCCATGGATAAAGTCGTGCAAAAAGATTTGCTGCGTCAAGCAAGGATTCCAGTGACCCCAAGCGTTTGGTTCTTTCTCCATGATTTTGAGAAAAACCAGAAAAGGATTGTCTCCTTCACCGAAAAAAATCTTCGCTATCCAATGTTTGTAAAACCTGCGAACCTGGGTTCAAGCATCGGAATCTCCAAGGCGCACGATCGAACGGAGTTGATTGCGGCAATCCGGCTTGCGGGAGAGTACGACAGAAAAATCCTTGTGGAAAAAGGCGTCCAGAACGCGCGCGAGATCGAATGCAGCGTTCTGGGGAATGATGACCCTATCGCCTCCGTGCCCGGTGAGATTATTCCGTCGAACGAATTTTACGATTACGACGCAAAATACGTCGACGGGAAATCGACGGCTGTTATTCCGGCAAAGCTTCCGAAAGCGACAACAAAGAACGTGCAGGAAATCGCCGTGCAGAGTTTCAAGACGCTTGATTGCGCCGGGATGGCTCGTGCGGATTTTCTTGTTGCAAAAAAAACCAATAAGGTTTTTCTCAACGAGTTGAACACGATCCCGGGTTTTACCTCTATCAGCATGTATCCGAAACTCTGGGAGGCGTCGGGAATTGCTTATCCAAGGCTCCTCGACAGGCTCATCGAACTCGCGATCGAACGACACAAGGCAAAACAGAATCTGAGAACAATCTTTGAACCAAAGAAAGATTGGTACAGATGAATTTCCGCAGACTGACCACTGAGCGTCCGACGTTTCTTCCATTGTTTGTGTTTTGCCTGATGGTCAGCCTCACGGGTTGTGTAACAAGTCGGAACTCTCTCGTCATCGATGCCTCGCGGCCAGTGTACTTTGGGAACATGGCAAAAACCTTGTCGTCGAACTCCGCCGGCTCTCCCGAGTTCGTTGAATCCATCGTTGCATCGAGTGCTCACGTTTCAGAGAAGGAACGAACCTATACCGGAGAACACTTTACGCTGTACGTGGGCGGTACGGAAGTAACACGTGGGAACGTTGTCTATCATATGGAACGTGCATTCCAGGGCGAGGCGGACAGATTTATCGGGGACGGCATCGTCAACGCAAAGATCGAGGCGTACATACCCTGGTATTCCTTTGCATGGGACCTGCTCGCCAGTATGATTTTTGGAAAAACCGAATCATCGGGGCCGGGAGACGTCACGCAGGAGACTCTCGAGTTTGAGGGAAAAATCTACAGGTTGACGAAGACAACACCATGAGATTCCGCAGCGCGACGTTTGCACTTTTGACTGTTATGACGCTGGGATGCTACACAGGAGCGGAGTTCACCCTGGGCGCTCCGTCACTCGAGAAGCCCGTGTCCATGTCCCAATTCGTGCATGATCCTGAACTCAACGTGCTCGGCCCGGGAGACTATGACGAAGTCAACGGTTTCGTCATGTCCTTTTCCGGCTGGAGTTTCGGATGGCCTCTTAGCCCTCACCCCGAAAAGGATTTCACCGAGCGGCTGAATGATGTCGTTCGGCAGAACGACGGAGACGGAATCGTGAATCTCAGAATATCCGCCGGGAATAATCCACTTAACAGCGTGACCATGTTTATCAAAGGCGTTTCGTGGTTTGTTCTTGTCGGCGGCTCACTGGTGTTATTGAGCTACAGTCCGGACAAAGCCGAGATTGCTCCCCTTGTCGCAGGCTCGATTGTAACCATTCTGTTTCTGCCGACAGGAGCAGAATTCACCGTCAAAGGCACGGTGGTCAGGTTTCGAAAGAAAGATAAATGAGCCTTTTCGCCGCCGTTGCACGAGGGCATAGATAATCGTACATTTCTTCGTGGAATTCTACCGAAAACCTTCGAGTCAGGCTCTCCTCAAAAACCTCACCAGGAAAACTCTTAAGCACAAGCGTCGGGTCTTTTTCCTTTTCCTCGGCCTGTTTATCGGCTCTTACGTTGTATTCGGAAACTACGGAATTCTCACTCGCATCAGGCTGGAACGACAGCGAAGCGAAACACTCGAGAAAATCCGCAAGGCTCAGGAAGAAACTCAGAATCTTCTGGCTCAAATCAAGCGCCTTGAAACTGACAAACATGAAATAGAGAAAATCGCCCGCGAGAAATACGGCATGGCGCGCGAGGGCGAAACTGTGTATCGGGTCAAGAAAGACTGATTCTTTCCTTAAAAATTTCAGGAGGCGATCTTGAAATACCTGTCTTTTATCATCCTGCTTCCCTACATCACGAACCTGACTCCTCCGGACACGAGTACCACATCGGTTGAATTCGGAGTTATAACAGGCAAATACCCTGAAGCGTGCGGGCCCGACCACTCTTATTTTGCGGGTGGCGGAGGGATTTCCTGGAAAGATGACTATGGAAAACTGCGCTCGCTCACGTACGGTGCACTGGGCTTTTTCGGCGAAGACCTCAACGGCGGCTCTAATTTTGTTGTTGGAGCGTACCCTTACGTCCGCTATGACCACAGATGGTTTGCGATCGGGGGAGGACTGAATTTCTTCAGCTCACGCGTGCAAGGAGGCAAGCCATTCGTTTTTCCGGGTGCCACGTTGCGTCTTGGACCGTCTGACATTTTCTATCTGGAGGGAAACTTCCTTCACCACCATCCGGGGAATTTTGCCAGGCCCTTTTTGAAACTTGGTATTGGCGTCCCTGTTTCGGGGAACAGTTCCCTGCTTGGAGGGATATCGGATAGCGGCTGGTACATTAATCCGATGATCGGAATCGACGACCGAATTACGCTTGATCCCTTTGTGGCTTACGCTGCCCCCAACCTTCACAATTTCAGCTTTACGCTTCACTATCAACTTCGCTAGCTCGAGGCTTCCTTCCAGTTATGTCCGATTTATTCGTCAGCGAACCGGCAGGGAAAAAGCGGACTACGCTTCCAAACACTCCGCTTGCTGAACGCGTAAGGCCCAGCTCCCTCGAAGAATTCTTCGGACAGGAGCATCTTCTAGGTCCGCAAAAACCTCTGCGCATCATGATCGAAAGCGGCAGGATCTCGTCCATGGTTCTCTGGGGACCGCCGGGATCGGGAAAGACCACGCTCGCGCGTCTTATCGCCAATTACGTCAAAGCCGATTACGTCCAGCTGAACGCCGTTTCCTCCGGCGTCAAGGAAGTCCGTGAGGTGATCGCAAAAGCGGAGAAATCCCGAAAACACCTGAGCAAGCAGACCATCCTGTTTATCGACGAGATCCACAGGTTCAACAAAGCACAGCAGGACGCGCTTTTGCACAGCGTCGAAGATGGCGCAATCATGCTCATCGGCGCGACGACAGAAAACCCTTCCTTCGAAGTTATTTCTCCTCTCCTTTCCCGCTGTCAGGTCTATGTCCTTGATGCTCTCGGGAAAAAGGAACTTGACGCCATTCTCGACCATGCTCTCGCAGATGACGATGAGCTCAAGAAGCATAAGGTGGAAATCGAGGACAGGAATTTCCTTATGCTCATGTCCGGCGGAGATGCGAGGAAACTTCTCAACGGACTCGAAACCTCCGCCAGGCTCACGAAACCCGCTCCGGATAAATCTCTGAGAATCACGAAGCAAACGATTGAAGAGGCATTTCAACGCAAATATACACTCTACGACAAGACAGGCGAAATGCACTACGATACGATTTCGGCCTTCATCAAAAGTTTGCGCGGAAGCGATCCTGACGCCGCCATTTACTGGATGGCGCGGATGCTGGACGGAGGCGAGGACATCAAATTCATCGCCCGCAGGATGGTCATTCTTGCTTCGGAAGACATCGGCAACGCGGACCCCTTCGCTCTCGTCCTTGCGACATCGTGCTTTACGGCCGTCGATTACGTTGGGATGCCCGAGGCGCAGCTGATTCTTTCCCAAACGGCTGCGTATCTCGCCTCTGCTCCGAAAAGCAACGCTTCGTTGCTTGCGATCGGCCAGGCAATGGAAGACGTGAGAAAACTGCCCAACCTTCCTGTGCCGTTACACATCCGCAACGCTCCAACAAAGCTTCTGAAGGAACTCGGCTACGGGGCGGAGTATAAATACAGCCACGATTATGACGGACATTTTGTGGAAGAGCAGTATTTGCCCGATAACCTGAAAGACAAGATTTACTACAAGCCGACGGACATAGGGAAGGAGAAAGAGATCAAGGAAAGGTTGAGTAAACTCTGGAAAAAGAGGCGACCATGAGATGGAACACTGATGACGCAGAAAAAAAGATAATCACAGCTTGAGTCGGACAGCGTACATTGTTTTTTCCAATGGCAAGTTGTTGCATAGATTACACTTATCAAGAAGGACCGAATGATGGAAGCTTCAAAACGAGTCGCATTAGTTGCGCATGACAATCGAAAAAAAGACCTTGTGGAATGGGTGGAATGGAACTGGAATGCTCTCCTGAGCCACACACTGATTTGCACGGGGACGACGGGAAAGCTGGTAGAGGATGCAATCACAAAAAAACTGGAAAAAGGCAGGACGCTGAAACACGGCATCGTGAAGCTCAAATCCGGCCCTTTCGGCGGCGACCAGCAACTTGGGGCGATGATTGCGGAAGAAAAGATCGATGTCCTGATTTTCTTCTGGGATCCCATGCAACCGCATCCGCATGACGTGGATGTCAAAGCGCTGCTGAGAATCTCCGTTCTGTATAATATCCCAACGGCGTGCAACAGGTCAACGGCCGATTTTATGGTGTCGTCGCATTTGATGAGCGAAAGGTATGCTCAGAAGTTAACGGACTATTCGCAGTACATTGAAAGGTCGCTTCCCTCGTGATGAGCTGTGAATTGGAACACTGATGACACAGAAAAAGTGATAAACACAGATTGATTCAATCAGTGTAGGTCATTCGTTTCAATGACTTCTGCGTTCACAACCTGGAAATAGCGGTCAAGGGGGAATTCACTCTTTGTACGGCGACACATCCACTTCACACTTGACAGGAATCAATGAAATCAAAAACTCCTTTTCTTCTTCTTATTTTTTCTGCTCCTCTTTTCGCCCAACATCTTCCAACGGGTACCTATCGAACCAACCGGGAAAGAACGTATGACATTATTCATTATAAGATGAACATCGGCATTGACTGGAAAACCAAAACGATTTCTGGCGAGTCGACGATCCGTCTTTGCCCGCTTGGAACTGCCTCGACCATATCTCTTGACGGCTATTGGCTCAAGGTCAGCAGTGTGCGCGAGAGTCCATCAGGAAAAGAGCTGAAGTTTTCGACTTCCGAGTCATCTGTTGACATTACGTTCAGCCGCACACTTCAGTTTACGGACACGACAACCATTTCCGTGAAATACACCGCGCAGCCAAACGCAGGTTTGTATTTCATTGACCCGCCGGCCGGAACAACATGGAAGTCGATGATTTTCACGTACGGCGAAGGAGGAATCCACGCCAACTGGCTGCCAATTTACAACGAACCCAACGATAAATTCTCGACTGAAATGCTTGTAACGGTTGCGAAACCGCTTACGGCGATTTCCAACGGAAAGCTCCTCGAAACGAAAGACAATGCCGACGGCACGCGCACATTTCACTGGTTTCAACAGTTGCCGCACTCGAATTACCTAATCGCATTATTTGTCGGAGAATACAACGCTGTTCTTCTCCGGCCAGCATTCGGCTCCATCCCGTTGACAGCATGGATGAAGCCTGGCACCGAGGAGGGTGGAAAGAACACATTTGACAGCACGCCCGATATGGTTGAATTCTTTTCGAACCGATTCAACTATCGCTATCCCTGGGACAAGTACGACCAGATTTCAGCGTATGATTACGCCATCGGAGCCATGGAGAACACGGGCATCACAGGCCACAATGACCGCGTGCCGCGCGGCAAGAACCAGACCGACGGAATGAACCCTGACTTCACGTACTTTGCGACTAACTGGACAGCAGAATCCGTGACAGCGCACGAGCTTGCCCACCACTGGTTCGGCGACAATCTGACGTGCAAAAGTCTGAGTTACATCTGGCTGATCGAGAGCTTTGCATCGTACTGCATGATGCTCTGGGAGGAAAGCCGCCACGGAAAGGAGTACCTCCAGAGCCAAACATGGCTCGCTTTACAAACTTATCTCAACTTTGTTCGGACATCTCATATCATTCGGCCCCTCGAATACCATTATTTCGATTCACGCGAACAGATTTACAACAATGAGACGACGTATATCAAAGGCGCAGTCGTTTTGCACATGCTTCGTTGGGTAATGGGAGACGAGGATTACTTCAAAGCCCTTGGCTATTACCTGAAAAAGCACGAATTCACGAACGTGGAAAGTTCTGACCTCAGAGTTGCAATCGAGGAAGCAACGGGGCAAAACCTGCAATGGTTCTTCGACCAGTGGATCCACGGCGGCGGGCATCCGACGTTTGAAGTAACTTACACATACTTGCCGGACCGGAAGAAGATTGCTCTTAACGTCAATCAGGTTCAGCCTCTGGTGCAGGGGCAGGGAATTTTTGAACTGCCCGTGGAAATTCGGGTCGACGTCAAAGGGAAAAATGCGAAAAAAGAAATCTGGGTTCAGCGCGAGAGCGATTATTTCCTTATCGACGTTGCCGGGAAGCCCGACTTGGTGAGCTTTGACGGTCGCGGGGCGCTTGTGTGTGAGTTGCTCTTTCCGAAGGACGTTGAGGAGCTCATTTACCAGCTGCAAAATGACGAACTGCCGGGCAGGCTGTGGGCGCTGAGGCAATTGACCTCGTCGTTTCCCACGAATCCCAAAACACTATCTGCCATTCAGTCCGTCCTCAGCGACGACTCCTTTTGGTTCTTGAAAGCCGAGGCTGTCTTCCAGTTGCAGAACTTCCATTCGCCCTCGGCGGAGAAAATTGTAGTGGAACAAACGTTTTCCAAAGAGGACCACGTTCGCAAGGCGTCGGTGATTGCCCTCGGTTCTTTTTTCACTGAGGACTCCAGGAAGACGCTGCGGCGCGTCATGGACTCAGACGCAAACGACGAGATCACAGGTACAGCCCTTGTGTCGTTATCGAAAATCGACAAATCTATTTCCGTCGACGAGTTGCAAAACTTTCTTCGTCGGGAAGCGTGGTACGATGTCAATCGTATCGCTGTCCTGATGGCACTTCAGAACCTCGGCGACGAAAAATTTTTGCCCATCGCCCGCGAGCATGCATCGTTCAAGTTTAATTACGAAATTCGCCTGCAAGCGGCCAGAGCGTGGTACGCGTGCGCTCCAGCCGACCCGAATCTTGTAAATGCTTTGCTGGAGTTTGCCGCGAAAGACATCTTGCCGGTTCGCCGCGCTGCTTTCAGCCTTTTGGCAAAGATGAAATCTCAAAAAGCGCTTTCCGTCCTCGAGGAAGTCGTCCGACGTAACGGCGACAGCGACATCAGGAAATCGGCGACGGATGCGATTGAGGAGATTCGACGCGGGCTGTGAGTTTATTCACCACAGAGACACGGAGAACACAGAGAAGAAAAGGCTACATCATGACAAGCGGCGTTGGATACACTCTTTGGGCTTTTCTCTTGTTGGGAAGTACATCTTTTGCGCAAAAAGTGGATGTGCTGATCCTCCGCGCCGATTCTGCTTACGAAAACCGCCGTTTTGCTGAAAGCGCGAGGTTATATGAAGCTGCTATCAAAGCAGGCGTAAGACGAACAATTATTCTCTATAATGCCGCGCGTAGTTTTGCGCTTGCAGGAAACAAAGACAAAGCCCTCAGATTCCTCGACCAGGCCGTTACCGGAGGATGGCGCAACGTGGAACGCATGAAGCAGGATTCGGACTTTGTCAGCATCAGGTCGGATTCCCGCTGGCATGCGGTGTTGAGAAATGCGGAAACAGCCAAAGAAATGCATGACCACGTGGACGCTCTCATGAATCAATTGAACCACGTTGCCGGCCTCGTACATCAATATCGCCTCCAGTCCAAACTCGACGGCGGGGGCGGAGGGTCGTACGCAGGGTATGAGCTTCCCCCAACCCTTATGTCAACTCTGGAAGGTACATTTTCCGCAAAGGTTATCTCCGGGAGCTCAGTAGAACTTACTGCAAGCTCCGTTCTCGGGAGAGGCATGATCACGGCAAAAGTTGGCGCTTCCGGTAAACTGAGCAGTTGGACATTCGAGGGGCAGCTCAAAAAGCTGCTGGACAAATAGGCTTCCGTTTAGAGTACAAAAAGAAAAAAACTGAACCTTTTTTCTTGCCAAAGCTTTTGGAAAATGCGATCGTCGGTTTCACAATTGCGAGGGAGCACAGGACATTTTTTGAGTCCGCTATGAAACTATGCACTCTTCACGTTCCATTTGCATTCTTGGTTTTCAGTTTTACCGCGACTGGATGTCCTTTGTTCAATACGAGGTATTAAGAGATTCCTCCCCGGTTTCCTCCCTCAATTTCCGTGCTGGATGAGATTGACCCGAAGTGGAAATTCCGTTCTCTGGATGGTGACACGCTCGCACTTGCCGCTTTCAAGGGAAAGAAAATGTTCATTAATTTTTGGGCTACGTGGTGCGCCCCCTGTCTTGCTGAGATGTGGGGACTTCAGTCGCTTTACGACACTTTCAAATCCGACATAACATATGCTTTTTTCTTCATCTCCGACGAAGACGAAAAAACCGTGCACTCATTTTTGTCGAAAAGCACGTACACGCTTCCCGTGTATTTGTGCGAAAAAATGAGAGCTCCTGGGTTCAATACCGGCGCCTATCCTTCAACCTTTATTGTCAATTCGCGCGGCCAGATTGTTTACAAAAAATTGGAAACGGCAAAATGGAACCATAAATCCGTGATTGATTTTCTGAACCTCCTGCCGTAAGCTTGCCGCTGTTGATTGTCAACGACCTGTTCGTTACTTTCCACGCCTAATCTTCTCATCACACTCAACAAAAGAGCCTTCATGCGAATTCTTGTTTTATTCATACTCGTCGGTATCACTATGACCCTCAACGTCAACTCTCAGCCAACACCCAAATCAGACTGGGATTCTTTCGTGCGTGAATTCATTGAATCCTATTTCAAACACCATCCCGATTTCGCAGTGTACCAGGGTCGGCATGAATTTGACGGAAAGTTTCCCGACTGGACGCCGGAAGGACTCAAGAAACAGGCGATGTGGCTCAAAGACCAGAAAAAAGCTGCTCTTGCGTTCGCGGGTCTCAACGAGCAGCAGAGTTTCGAGCGGGATTATCTTGTTTCGGTCACTGACAAAGATTTATTCTGGCTGGAAACCGCGGAGCTTCCCTACGTCAATCCGACATTTTATAACCTCGACCCGAATGTCTACGTGACAAGGCCGTATGCCTCACTCGAAGTTCGACTCAAGTCGTACGTCGCTTATGCAACAGGAATCCCTGCGGCAACAGAGCAAATCAAGAAAAACCTGCGCACCCCCCTGCCGAAAACTTTCGTCGACATTGGAAGAATTTCCTTCGGCGGCTGGCCTCGTATTTTCAGAACGATGTGCCCGGCGTTTTCAAAGGCGTGAACGATAACCAGCTTCAAGTGGAGTTCACGTCGGCAAACGAGGCGGCCATCAAAGCCATGAAAGCGCTGGATTCATGGTTCGAACAACAAAAAGCAAAGGCGACTGACGGATTCGCCATGGGTGTGAAGATGTTCTCTGAGATGCTCTACACAACCGAACGAGTCGATGTTTTCTTAGGCGAGCTCGAAAAAATCGGAACAAAAGATCTTGAACGAAACCTCACAGCTCTGCGGGAAGCTTGTGCGGCGTATGCTCCAGAAAAATCCGTCGAAGAATGCATCCGGATGGTCAACTTGAAAAAACCCGAAGGCGGGCCTGTGCAGGGAGCCCGGCGACAGCTCAAAGGCCTGAAAGACTTTCTGGTAAAAGAGAATCTGGTAACGATTCCCGGGAAGGAAGAAGCTCTCGTGGAGGAATCTCCGCCGCATCAGAGATGGAACTCCGCATACATCGATATTCCCGGCCCGTATGAGAACAATCTACCTTCAGTCTATTATATCGCGCCGCCCGACACAACCTGGACCATTCAACAGCAACAGGATTATATCCCGGGCGAACCCGACCTTTTGTTTACTTCTGTGCACGAGGTATGGCCCGGACATTTTCTTCAGTTCCTTCATTCGAACCGCTCCCCGTCTAAATTTGGACAGGTGTTCGTTGGCTACGCATTTGCCGAGGGCTGGGCTCATTACACAGAAGAATTGATGTGGGAAGCCGGACTGGGAAACGGTGATCCGGAAACGCATATCGGACAGCTCTCGAACGCCCTGTTGCGCAACGTGCGATTTCTATCAGCGATCGGGCTTCATACGGACAAAATGACCGTAGAAAAATCCGAGAAAATGTTTCGCGAGAAGGCGTATCAAGATGCCGGAAACGCGAAGCAACAAGCTGCGCGCGGGACGTTCGACCCGGCTTATCTGAATTACACGATGGGCAAACTGATGATCCTAAAATTGCGCGAAGACTGGACGAAATCGCGTGGAGGGCGCAAGGCCTGGAAGGAATTCCACGACAAGTTTTTGTCCTTTGGCGGCCCGCCGATTCCGCTGGTGAGAAAAGCGATGATTTCCAACGACAGCCGTTTGTTCTAGGGTTTTGGTCGACTCTTAGATAAGTCACGAATCGCCTTTAACGGGTCATCATTCGTTGTCTTGACTGTGCGTTGAACAGAGGGAGGTGATTCGTGATTGGACGTTGCGGCGGAGAGTCTGTTCAGCGAACTGTGTCAGGAAGGGACAAAACTGACGTTCCAATGAAACGATCATTTCGTTGCATCTCCAGGGCTGTTTTCGCATATTAGCCAAACACCGGGAGGCAATCTGTTCACCACCACACATCGAAGCCTCATCCTGCCTGTCGAATCTGCAATTTTTGGGGACTTTCGCGACATCTCCATACGCGCTGTACCGCGTTATTGTTACCCGATTTCGTTTCTTATAGTAAAGGGTCATGATAACGAAATCGGGAAATACTCAATGAAAGTTCAAGAAAGAAAACCCGGATTGTTCGAAACAGTCCGTAAAGAAATGCAATTACGAAATTACAGCAGCAAGACGATAAAGGCCTATGAAAGCAACATTCGAAACTTTGTCAGATATTTTCATCCTCGACATCCGCGAGAACTTGGCCGGGATGACATAAAAGACTATTTGATTCATCTTCTGACTGAAAAGAAGTATCCCGGTTCTACAGTCAACCAGATTTATAATGCCCTTCGCCTTTTGTATGTTGATCTTTACGGGAAGCCGCTGATAATTCACAACCTGCCCCGTCCACAGAAAGAGCGGAAACTGCCGGATGTACTTGGCGAGGAAGAGATCAAGCAGCTCTTTGGCGTTGTTCGCAACGTAAAGCATCGAGTTATGCTGATGCTGGCATACTCTTGCGGGTTACGTGTAAGCGAGCTTGTTCGTGTGCGCATCGAAGATATCGACTCACGAAGGGGGCTGATTCATGTACGAGGCGCCAAGGGAAAGAAAGACCGTTTTACCATGCTTCCTGAATCGATGAAACCAGTTCTCCACCATTACTGGTTGTTGTATAGGCTCGGTGTCACCGGATGGCTTTTCCGTGGCGCAAAGCTTGATTCGCATTTATCGATACGAAGCATTCAGGAAGTATTCGAGGAGGCCGTTGAAAGGGCTGGCATAACAAAGCCGGTTTCGATGCACACGTTGCGCCATTCGTTTGCCACTCACATGCTTGAGCATGGCACGGACCTCAGGTATATCCAAGAATTGCTTGGTCACCAAAGTCCGAAAACAACGCAGATTTACACTCATGTCAGTTCGGAGAGCTTGGGTAAACTGAAAAGTCCGATGGATTTCTTGGGAAGTGATGACGCTACTCCATTAATACATAGTAAATAATCACGCGGTACAGCACAGCGTTATTCGGCGAGTTAGGCAAAATTGCCGTCGCTAGTTCGAGATCGGCTGGCTGCGGTAAAGAGTCGCGCAACAATCGACCTTTTTTCATTGAAGAACGAATTTATGTCGTCTAAAAAAGTTGGCGCGAACATCGAAGTGAGGTGCGAATCTAAAAGCTCGGTCAAAAGGACGCACCACAGAACCGTACTACACTCGCAGCCAGCCCGAGTGAAAAACGCTCCGGCAACTTCGCCTAACATGCAAAATAACGGGCGAAGTTAGAGCTCCGGACACAACGCCCAATCATTCCGCTATCGCTCCATTCATTGGGCGCTGCGTTATTTTGCGACCGTTAGGCGCCATGCAGCTTAAGAACGTTTGTGCTTCTTCCATCGAATCATCATGCTTTCTTGCGTCAACTGCGATAAACCGATGACGGAACCGAAACTCTATTGCTCACAACTCTGCAATGAAGAGGCTCATTACGTTCGTTATGCCAGAGCCGTAACAAGAGATGGTCGCATCTCACACGCCGACGTCCGCGAAGCGCTACAGATACGGATGGCCTGGATTCTCATGGGTGGTTACCCAGAGAAGGCGAGAACCGTAAAGCAAGAAGTCAGAGTTGGTGTCTTCGCTAGAGACTCTGCTCGCTGTGTTGAATGCGGACGCCCTGCGACAGAAATTGACCATCACATCACTGACACTGAGGCATCAATCAATGACAGT
>JACPSI010000003.1 GCA_016193365.1 Ignavibacteriales bacterium | reverse complement strand
CAGACAGATGGCTTTGCGGCTGTGAAGAAGATGATGTTTCTGAAATAAGAGGGACTAGCGAGGGCCGGGGGAGTTTTCTCCTTCTCCGGCCATCCTCCTCGTGAAATATCGTCCCTTTCATATTCTTCTGGTGTTCCTTGTCCTGTGGGGATGTTCGGAACGATTTCCAAGCCAGCCCGTTGGTAATCAGGCGCCTGATACGTTTCTTTCCCTGTTCCCTGACAGCTCGCTTCGGCGGACGACAAGCCAGCAACATCTCCGTTGGTGGGGAGTCGATCCGGACGGTTTTGTCATAGGCTTCGTGTTTTCGTTCGATAGCACAAACTGGACGTTCACTCCGAAGAACGACAGCCTCTTTGGTCTGCGGCTCAACACGACGGATACTACGTATATTTTCCATGTGTCTGCGGTGGACAATGGAGGGAACGGCCGAAGAGACGCCTCGACGCCATGGGGTCCGGAGCCTTATACAGACCTTAACGGGAATAATCAGTACGATTCTGAAGAGCCATTTGTGGATTTTGGCGCAGTCGATCCCACGCCGGCTTCTCTCCAGTATCCAATCCGAAACACGCCTCCAACAGTTGCATTTCTTTTGAACTCAAACGTCCCTGAAACGACGTACGCAGTGGCGACGTTTCAATGGAATGGAACAGATCTAGACGGGAACGAGACCATTGAACGTTACTACTATGCTCTCGATGACACAACGGTTTCTAGCTCATGGAGGGAGCTGCCCGGTTCGTTTAATCGGGTGACACTCTTCAGAAACCGTGTCATTACTTCCAACGACCCTTCAACGTTTCGCAACGATTCA
Source organism: Ignavibacteriales bacterium (assembly GCA_016193365.1). GTDB lineage: Bacteria > Bacteroidota > Ignavibacteria > UBA10030 > UBA10030 > JACQPT01. The sequence goes on along the minus strand of JACPSI010000003.1, from coordinate 38,003 downwards.
CTCACTCAAGGCGATCATGTTTTTTTCCTGAGGGCAAAAGATATTGCCGGCGCTTTCAGTCCGATTGTGCGTATGCCGGATACCGGCAAAACCTGGCATGTGAAATCTCCGAAAGGAGATTTTCTCATTGTCGACGATTATCTGCCCACGGACATCTCGGCTTCGTTTTACAATACAATGTTTGACACCGTGCTTGGGGGCAGATTGGGTGTGAGAGATATTTTTGACATTAAGAAGGGTGCGACAAACGTAAAACGCGGTGATTTCGTCCCACCCTTGATCAACCCAACATTTACAGAAACTCTAAAACTGTTCAAGTACATTTTTTGGTATTCCGATAACTCCCCAAGCCTGGATATCGCCCAATCATGCCTTCCTGACGTTAAGAGGAGTGGGGGGAAGGTGTTGTTCACCTCCGGTTTTCCTGAAAATGTCAGCGGCCAGGGAAGTCTTGTAGATTTTGCACCTATCGAGAATGTCGAAAGCTCCACGTTTACAACAATTTTGTCGCAGGGTGATACGGTTGTCTCATTTGAATCCGGATACCCGACGCTCATTCGTGACAACCTTGGTACTGCGTACGCATTCCCGAGAGGCCTCCTTCCGAAAATCGACGCCCGAGTATTGTATAGGATGCAATTGTCTTCACGTTGGTCAGGACAGCCCATCATGGGAGTGAAGGATGCAGATCAAGCGAGCTTCGTGCTCCTCGGAATCTTGTTGCATCGATTCGGATCTCCACCGGATAACGTTGCTCGACTGCTTCGAAAAGTTTATAGAGATGAATTCGGAGTTCAATGACCATGAAGAATCTCTTAGCTGCAGCACTTCTTTTTCTTCCGACGATCCTGTTTCCCCAGGCAAAAGGGACAATACGAGGGAGGGTTATCGACGCAAAATCTAAAGATGGTTTGCCCGCGGTCAACATTAAGGTCAAGGGCACATACTATGGAGCTGTTTCCGACATTGATGGTAATTTCCGTGTTCAGAACGTTTCGCCCGGGAGTTATACAGTTGAAATCACCCTTATCGGCTATACGACAATTCAACGGACGGGTGTGACCGTGGAAGAAGATAAGGAAATCATCATCAACGAAGAAATGTCCGAGACCGTTCTGTCGATCGGACAGGAAGTGATCGTTGTCGGAGAGAAGCCGCTGTTCAATCTTGAAGAAACTTCGAGCCGCAGGTCAGTCACGTCCGAAGATCTGAAATCGACCGCTGTCGCCGACGTGAAAGAGGTCGTGACACAGCAGGTAGGCGTTGTCCAGACCGATAATGAGATCCACATCCGCGGGGGGAGGTCGAACGAAAATGCATACTTGCTCGACGGTGTGTCAATCCAGGACCCCCTTGCAGGAACGGGCTTTGGCCTTCAATTGAGTACGGAGGCTGTCCAGGAAGTTCAAGTCATTACCGGCGGGTATAACGCGGAATATGGCCAGGCAACTTCTGGCGTCGTGAATGTTTCGCTGAAAGAGGGGTCTTCGAGTTACCAGGGAAGCCTCGCGCACAAAAGAGATCACATAGGGCTGGCGGAGAGCAGTTTCCCCAGCTTCAATTCCGACATCTATGAGGCGACCCTGAGCGGTCCGGAGCCTGTGACAGGGATCCTCCTGCCATTATTAGGTCAGGAAGGCGGGACTCCTGTAACCTTCTTTACAAACATATATGCCGGACTCTCGGATGGTTATACAAGGAAGGCGGCGGGACAGCTTATTTCTTCAACGTTCCATGGCAGCAGGTTTACCCCTAAACAGGACAACAACTGGTTTTGGCTTGCGAAAGTGAGCTGGAGAGTTGCGCCGATGGCGAAGCTTGCGTATACGTACACGCACTCTGTTGCCATCAATCAGAATTCGCAGTCGTTGCAGACAAATTTGGAATACGTGGAAGCCAGCCCGGGATATCAATATGAGTTCGAGAACATTCTGGATGATGCTAACACGTACACTCACAACAACCAGATTCACAGCATCTCGTTGACGCACACGCTTTCGAATACATTTTTCTACGAACTGAAGTTTTCCCACTTTTTTACAAACCTTCGCGCTGACGCCAACGGCAAATACTATACGGAATACCGTGAACCAAAAGATATTGTGACGTTCCCGATAGATTACTACAACCTGGGCCGGGACACGGTGGGTGTTGTGCCGGGGGACGGTTTATGGGATTTCGGCAACGGTTTCACCTGGCACGACCACTATGTTTCTGAGAACACGATTAAGCTTGATGTGACAAATCATTTCTCTGAAAAGAACAAGTTTAAAGCAGGGTTCGAGCTCACCTTACAGGAGATGCAGAATATCGACATTTACCAGCCATGGGTAGGAAGGTTGGGATTGAACAACGATATCTACAAAGTGAACCCGATGTTTGGCGCGCTGTACGCTCAAGACAATATAACCTTTAGCGGAATGATCCTGAATGTCGGTTTGCGGTTTGACTACTGGGCACCGGGGAAATACGTGGACGATGCGGTGGAAAACCCTGCGGTCCTGACGATACCGGATCAGATCAGGCAGGATTATCGCGACAAAACGTTTTCTCTTTTCGGACGAAGGATGAAAGCCAGGCTCAGTCCCCGCATTGGTATCTCCCATCCTGTCTCGGATAATCAAATGTTGTTCTTCTCGTACGGTCATTTTTCGAAGCGACCAAAGCCGCAGTTTGTTTATGCGAAATTGAATCCCGCCAATGCGCAGTCGACATTTCAAAAATTCGGGAACCCAGACCTGGACCCCGAAACGACAGTGTCCTATGAAATCGGGCTCCAGACACAGTTCACGAACAACGATGTTCTGACGGTGACGGCGTATTACAAGGATATCTTTGACTACGTATCGACGAAACAGGCCAGGCTTACAACTGCACGACTATCCACGGGCAACTTTGTCACCTACGTGAATCAGGACTACGCCCGGTCGCGGGGAGTTGAAGTCGAGTTTCGCAAGAGGATAGGCCAGTGGTATCGCGGTAATGTCTCCGGTTCCTATTCCGTAACAACGGGGAAGAGTTCCTCGCCCGACCAGGGTCTTCTTGTTGCGCGCGGCGACGATTTCGAAACCATCAAGGAAAACTATGTCGTGTGGGACCGGCCGCTTCAGTTTAATCTCAACTCGACGTTTAATGTGGTCAAGGGAGAGCCTCTCTTTGGCTTCGGAGAAGGGATCCTGGATGACTATTCTGTATATGTCCGCCTGTTTTTTCAATCGGGAAAAAGATATACGCCGGTGATCCTTGCGGATACACTGTTCAACGGAAGGCCAAACTACGTCACTGACCGGTCAAACATCCTGGGAAAAGTAGGCCAGGATTGGTTCTGGGTCGACGTCAATCTTGAAAAAAGCTTTTCGTTCGCCGGACTTCAATTCACGTTGTCAGTGAATGTGAAGAACCTTACGGACCGAAAGAACTCAGCCATTATCAATCCTGTCACCGGACGCGCCTATGAGGCTGTGTATGATGCATCTTTACGAAAGTTCGTCAGCGGGGATGCAACCCCTACAGGCTGGAACGACCCGCTTTATCCGGATTTACAGGCCCCGGTGTCGGCTTTTCCGTTTAATCCGGCAAGGTATCTTGCAGGCCGCAACCTGCTTGTGGGACTGAGCATGAGATTCTAACGCATGAATCATAGAGAGATCGTCAGAGTATTTACGGTTGTCATTCTGTTTTTCTGGAAGGCAGAGAGTCAGCTGCTGCCGGTGTTAGGCGCACAACGTGCCGGGACCGCATCGGTCCAGTTTTTGAAAATCGGCGTGGGTGCCCGGGCGTCTGCTCTCGGAGAAAGTTTCGTCGCCATGGCGAACGACGCGAGCGCGTTGTACTGGAATCCGGCGGGCATAACGCAATTTGATGAAAACCAGGTGGTTATTTCTCATGCCAGTTGGCTCGTAGAGACAAAGCACCAATTCCTCGGCTTCGTCTATCATTTATCTCCTGAAGACGCCGTCGGGGTCTCCGTGACGTCGCTCCATATGGATGATATGCCCGTGACAACGGAGGTTCAACCACTTGGGAACGGCCAATATTTTCGTTTTGGCGACCTTGCAGTCGGACTCACGTATGGACGACGCATGACATCGCAGTTCAGTTTCGGGGCCACCGTTCGATATTTTGAAGAAACGCTTGACGTGCTCAAAATGCGTGGCGTTGTTGTTGATTTAGGAACATACTATTGGACAGGCCTTGGGACATCTCGATTTTCTGCTGTCGTGTCGAATTTTGGCAATCCTGTTTCACCGGAAGGAACCGCTACTCCGTTCGGCGGGCAATCGATATCGCAATTCCAGGAATTTTCTCCTCCGACGATGTTTAAATTCGGCTTTGCCTTCGAGCCTTATCAGGAGGAGATGAATTCCTTGACGCTCGCACTGCAGCTCAATCACCCGAACGATAACTCGGAGAATTTGAGTGTTGGCGCAGAATACGAATGGTCCAAAACCTTGTTTCTTCGCGGTGGCTACAAGCTTAATGTCGACGAGCAATCATTCTCTTTCGGGGCGGGTGTTGCAACATCCCTCGATATCGCTTCGCTCGCAGTGGATTACGGTTATTCTGTTTTTTCACGGCTCGACGGCGTTCATAGAATCTCGATGATCGTGAAGCTATGGTGATGCGCGTTGTCATACCTGTTTTATTTCTGCCTGTTCTATTCGGTTGTGGCGAGGAACGATTTCCGCTGGAGTCCCTGCCAACGGAGAACGTGAGAACCAATTTTGGCGATACATTGTACGTGCAGCAGTTTCCGAATTGGGAAGGTTTCAACAAACCACAGGATGTTGCGGTTGGCAACGAGCCGTTTATATATGTTGCGGATACGGAGAATGATCGTGTCGTTATGCTTGATATCGGTGGCAACGTGATCGGTTCGTCTCAAACCATCAAGCGACCGGTTGCTCTTGCCCAGGACAAACGTCTGCACCTGCTCGTGTGTGCGGAGTTTGACACTACCTTACCGGGAAGAACTGCCCCAACGACGTTTGGGACGATGTTCCGGCTGGATTTGACGTCGGTGAATCACGCAATTGGCAACGTCGTTCCACGGAGGGTATTTTATGACCCAAGCGACTCCTCGCGACGCTACACGGGTGTGGCAACCATGTACGACAATAAGTATTACATCACGCGGGTTGGCCCGAAAAACGAAATACAACGGGTCGACAGGGATAACGCAGTTATTCTCTTTTCGAAGGACGACCAACTGATCTCGCCGGTGACCGCCACGTTTTCGCCAGACGGCACGGGACTACTCTCGATTCACGCGCTCACGGGTGTCACGACACTTCCAGGAAGCCGGAGCGTTGAATTCGTATTCTGTCAAACCGGATCAAGCAGCCTTTTCAAGGTCCAGTGGATTCGTCTCGTTACTGAAGGACAGACGACAAACTATTTGTCAAAGTTTTATCCGAGTGTGGACGGGGACATCGACTTGCTGAAAATCAATCGGTTTACGCGCCCGGAAGGACTCACCCTTGACGCCTCCGGCAACCTTTTTGTGGCCGACGCCGGAACGGATAGTCTCTATAGATTCTCGTCGAGGGGAGTTGAACGGTTTTCTTTTGGAGGAACAGGGTCTGGTGAGCGCCAATTCCGTGAACCGTCAGGTGTTGCTGTTTTTGACCGGACGGTGTACGTAGCTGACAAGGGGAATAATCGGATTGTTCGGTTCAAACTCTCCACAGACCTGCGGTAGTCTGCCTCTCTTAGCTCTTCGAGTCTATCTCAAGCAAACGTAGCAAGCGTGTCGTAAGGGGAAGAGTTACACCATATTTTCTTAGGAGATGGGCGTTTCTAACAAGCTCGGCAGCTGGAGCGCTGTAGGCTACTCTTCCCGAAGACAGAACAAGTACTTGTGTTGCCAATGGCAGGAAAAAATCAAGGTCATGGGTTACAATAAAGAATGACCGGCCATCGGTTTTTAGTTGCCGGAGTCCGTTGGAGATTATCTCACGCTCATATTGAGAGAGCCCGCCAGTTGGTTCATCAAATGCCAAAAGCGGAGTGTCCATAGCAACGGCGGAGGCAATGGTAAGAAGCTTACGTTCTGCCGGTAACAAATCGTAAGGATGGCGACTGGCTTTCGAGACGAGCCCCAAAAGGGTTAATGCGCGGTCGGTGAGTTCTTCGGCATTTTCCCGCCGGAGGTTCCGGGGGCCGAAAAGGATTTCCTTACGCACGGTCGGTGAAAAAATCTGATCTCCGGGGTTCTGGAACGTCACCGCTACGTGGCCCGCGAGTTCAGACGTCGGTGTTGTGGCTGTGTTACGGCCGTTAATATAAATCTCACCTTTTGTTGGTTTGAGAATGCCGTTCAGAAGCTTTAGAAACGTGCTTTTCCCCGCACCGTTTCTTCCCACCATGAGGATACATTCACCCCGCCGGAGGTCCATAGTAAAGTCTTGAAGAACCGGGGAGCCCGTCTGATATGAAAAATCAACTCCTTTAGCAGAAATACTCATCTTATTTCGAGAAGACGGCTCAGCAGCCGGATATGCGGTGCATGTTTGCGCGAAAGCTGAGGGATGACCTTACTCCATTGATCGACGGGAAGAAATCCCTTGAATTGCTCAAGGTTCTTCAGGAAGGGTTTCTTTTCCCCGAAGAAAACCATTTCGCCGTCCTGCAACACAAGGAATCTATCCGCAACAAGAATCGCCAAATCCAGTTGATGGTCCGAAAACACGACAGTTGTGTTCTTGTGAAGACCACGAAGTATTCGAACGAGCATGGCAGTAGCCTCGGCGTCAAGCGAATTGGACGGTTCATCCAGAAGCAGGACGGCAGGTTGTACGGCGAGGAGAGCTGCCAGGACCACTCGCTGTAGTTCTCCACCGGAAAGCATGAATGGATTCCTTTCTGCCAGGTGAAGGATCCCCACGTTCTCCATTGCCAACACTATTTTCTCCTCTTTCACTTTTGTGTCCGTCCCAATGTTTTCGAGGGAAAACCCTACCTCGCCCCGAACAGTCTCGTGAAGTCCGGAAATCATCAGATGCGATTCCTGAAGAGCCAGCCCTACCTCTGGAAAAAGGATTTTATCGGGCATCGGACGAAAAACCTTCGGACCGATGGCGATTTCCCCCTCGCCCACACCGGATGAATAATGGGCAGCCAGGGCTCCACTGATGGCCAGGAGAAGGGTTGTTTTGCCGGCACCCGTTGGTCCAAGTACCGCACAGCAAGATCCCTTCGGAATGCCCATGGTTATGCCGGACACAACATCCTGTTGTGAAGGAGCGTAGTGGAACGAAAACCTGTCGAGAGTTATTTCCATATGAGATATGAGAGCAACGCCAGGAGGGAGGAAAAGACGATCAAGAAGGCCGTTTTCAGGTCCTGTAAATCCCGCGGCTGTGAAAGCGACGCATATCCCTGAAAACCCCGCAGTTGAAGAGCCATTCCGCGGTCTACGCTCTCAACGAGCGAAGAAAGCGTGAGAGGCGCAAGAATGCTAAAAAAGGATTTCAAGCGTTGAAGAATATTCGATCTCACCGGAGCTCCGCGAGCTTCTTGTGCCCAGAAGACCTGCGTGATTCGCTGTGGCAATTGATCCAGGTAAAAGGTCGCAAGAAGGATAATGGTCACAATCTTTTTGGAAAGGCCGATGTGTCCGAGGAAATCAGCGAGCATTTTGATGGGTGTTGACACAAAAAAAAGAAGTATTGCGGAAGACAGCAACAACAGGCGACTGGCAACATTCAGGCCAAATTCGATCCCTCCATCGTAGATGTTGAACCAAAGAAGGCGCAGGACTACTTCACCGCTTTTCAACAACAAGCCGTTCATACCTACAATCAGAACTCCCAGGAATGTGAGATATCCAATGAATTGCAGGAATTTCTTATGCGCACCTGCGGATAATGGCCGAAACGGAGAGAGGAAGATTTCCAGAAGTACGATAACAGGCATGAAACTCAGGCTCACCTGCCAGGGCAGGAAAAAGGCAAGCAGTGCAAGCGCGAACGAGAATGAAAACTTCGACGCGGTTCCGAATCGCATCTTTCGTCTATTCCCCGGACGTCGATAGGTGCGATGCCCCCGGGAATCTGGTCACAAGCCGGCCGGGAAGGTTGCGTGTGAGGGAAAAAACGACGAGATACGTTATGACCTTATCGACGGGGTCCATCAACAGCCCTTGAAAAAGAACGCTTTCAAATATGGAGTATCCGTGTGAACGAAAAAACACAACCAGGAAATCGGCGCCTCCCATCGTGGTTCCTGCGAAGAGGTGAGCAGAAATTGGCGCTGAGAGTCCTGCAGCAAGTAGTCCTTGTATCACTCCGCCGAGAATGCACAGCGAGCTTTTTCGAAACCAACCCGCGCGGGCGACGATTCCGGTAAATACGCCGATCGCAATCATGGGAGGGAGAAAAAACATCATGGTTGGATTACCGAGAGCAGCGGCCAACACGTTGGAGAGGCATCCAGCTACGACGGCGGCCCAAGGTCCGAGGAGAACAGCCGAAAGAACAGTGCCGAGCGAATCAAGATAGACGGGTATCTTTAAGGCACCGGTGATTTGTCCAACGGAGAGATTCAGAGCCATGCTGAAAGCTATCAGCGGCAGTGCAGCCCCCGACATCTCCCGGCGAATTTGATCTTTGACCGATTGGATCATACACAAAAAAAGAAAACCCGACGAACGTCGGGCTTCTTTCCACTCAATTGTTGGCAGACATTTATGTTATCGAGACGAGGGCGGCCGGATTCTCGAGCATTTTCTTCAGATCCTGGAGGAATCTCGCTGCGATTGCACCGTCGATGATGCGATGGTCGGACGAGAGCGTCACGCGCATAGTATGGCCCACGACCACATGGCCATCCTTGACCACGGGTTTTTCTAGGATCGCGCCAACGGCGAGAATGGCTCCTTCGGGTGGATTGATGATTGCGACAAAATCCTCAACGCCAAACATGCCAAGGTTACTGATGGTGAATGTGGCTCCCTGATACTCATCCGGTTTAAGTTTTCGATTCCGTGCGCGGTCGACGAGGTCACGGAGTTCCTGATTGATGCGCCCGATCCCTTTTTGTTCACAGTTTCGCAGAATCGGCGTTACGAGGCCGTCTTCCAGAGCCACGGCAACTCCTATGTGCACGTAGTGATGCTGCCGCATCTTGTCCCCAAGAAAGGTTGCGTTGACCTGAGGGTGACGCATAAGAGCGGACGCACAAGCTTTAATGATAATATCGGTAAAACTTATTTTCGCCTCAAAAACGTTGTTCAGTTGATTGCGAAAAGCGATCGCAGCATCCATATCGGCTTCGATGGTGACATAGAAATGCGGCGCGCTTTGTTTACTCTCGGCCATTCGTTTGGCAATAGTCTTGCGAATGGGCGAGAGAGAGACTTCTTCTGCCGTTCCGGGAGTAATAACCTGAGATGTTGGAGTAAGCGGAATCTTTCCGGAGAGCGCCGCTTCAATATCCCGCTTTATGACACGGCCTAGCGGACCGCTACCAGGAATAGACTGAATGGTGAGTTTGTGCTCTGACGCCAACCTTTTGGCCAGAGGAGAAGCTTTGATGCGTCCGTCTGTTGGCTGACCCTTTGGCGCTGGAGCTGTCGAAGCTGGTTCCGACATCACTTGAGGTGCGGAAGCAGCTGCCAGAGGAGGTTTCTGCGCCGGAGCGGCTTGGCTTTCCACATTCGCCATCGAAGCGGAAGCCAGAACCGACGAAATATCTTCGCTGGGCTCACCGATCACCGCGATCAAAGATCCGATGGGAGCTTTGCCGCCTTCGGGCACAACAATCTTACGCAAAGTTCCCGTATCGAATGCCTCCAGTTCCATATCCGCTTTGTCGGATTCGATTTCAACGATGATGTCGCCTTGCGTTACTTTCTCCCCTTCTTTCTTCAGCCATTTGAGGATGACACCTTCCGTCATCGTATCGCTCAATTTTGGCATTTTTACCGCAACGGCCATGAGAAATCCTGATTAATCGGCGTAGAGTACTTTTTTCGAGGCCCGAATGATTTTTTCGATGCTGGGAAGTGAGGCCGCCTCAAGATTGTGCGCATAGGGCAAGGGCACATCCTCCTGAGTGACTCGCTCAACCGGAGAATCGAGATAGTCGAACGCACGGTTTGTCACTTCATGAGAAATTTGTGCTCCGACTCCTGCGAACGGCCATCCCTCTTCGACAATAACCAGACGGTTTGTTTTCTTGACAGAATCGACGATCAGGTCGTAATCCATCGGTTTTATGGTCCGAGGGTCGATGAGCTCAACATCGATTCCTTCCTGGACAAGTTCCGCAACGGCTTTTGTCGTCACGTGGGCTAAAACTTTTGCCCATGACACGATGGTAATGTCTTTTCCTTCTCGGACTTTCTTTCCAACACCCAAAGGAATAGTGTATTCACCCTCAGGGATTTCACCCTTGTCTCCATACATGACTTCGCTTTCGATAAAGATCACGGGGTTTTCGTCTCTAATGGAGGTCTTGAGCAATCCTTTTGCATCCTCGCATGTGGAAGGCATTACGACCTTGAGACCAGGGACGTGGGCATAAATTGATTCCAGAGCTTGTGAATGCGTTGCGGCAAGATTATGTGCAGCACCGCCTGGTCCCCGAAACACAATAGGCACATGGAAATGTCCGCCTGACATTGAATGCATTTTCGCTGCATTGTTAACAATCTGGTCGAACGCCACGAGCGAGAAATTCCACGTCATGAATTCGACGATGGGCCGGAGTCCTACCATTGCTGCGCCGATGCCAATGCCGGCGAACCCCGCTTCGGCGATGGGAGTGTCAATGATTCGACGCTCGCCATATTTCTGCAGGAGGCCCTGACTGACTTTGTACGCTCCCTGATAGTGGGCAACTTCCTCACCCATCAAAAAGACGCGATCGTCGCGTGCCATTTCTTCATCGATGGCCTGTCGGAGAGCTTCTCTGAGATTTACGGGGGGCATGGTCTATCTACCGGAATCGTAATAAACGTCCTTGTACAGTTCGTCAAGAGGGGGCTCGGGACTGTTTTCCGCGAATTGGACGCACTCGGTCACTATCTTCTTGACTTTTTTCTCTGCGCTTTCGATGTAGTCGTCGTCGATAAGATTTGCAGATTTCAGAACTCCCGCAAAAATGAGAATCGGGTCTTTTTTCCGTTCTTCCTCGACTTCTTCTTTTGTCCGATAGTGTCCGTGGACCGGGTCGGACTGGGAATGCCCACGATATCGATACGTTCTCACTTCGATAAGAGACGGCTCGTAGGTCTCCCGGGCATGATCCACTGCTGACTTGATTGTTCGGTAGACCTCAAGCACATCGTGGCCTCCGATGACGGCGCTTCGCATGTCGTAGGCGAGAGCCTTTTTCGTCAGGTCTTCAACCGCCGAAGCGCGCTCGACTGCCGTGCCCATTCCGTAGAGATTGTTTTCGATGATGTAGATGACAGGAAGTTTCCAGAGGGATGCGAGGTTCAGCGCTTCGTGAAAGGTTCCGATGTTTGTTGCGCCGTCTCCCATGAAACACAGGCAGACCTTTCGCTCATTCCTGTATTTCGCGGCGAATGCTACTCCCGCCGCAATTGGTATGTGGCTGCCAACTATAGCGTGGCCACCAAGAAAATTCTTATCCCTGTCGAAAATGTGCATCGACCCTCCTTTGCCCTTCGTCGTTCCTGTGTACTTTTGAAGCAATTCCGCCATAATGGGTTTGGGGTCAACGCCTTTCGAAATGGCCTGAACATGGTCCCTGTATGCAGTAATGACATAGTCGTCATGATTTATCGCATGAATGGCACCCGTGGAAACAGCCTCCTGGCCATTATACAGGTGACAGAACCCCCCGATTTGGCCCATTTGGTACAACTGAGCGCATTTTTCCTCAAAACGCCGGGAAAGCAACATCTCGTCATACCAGCCCAGAAGGACTTTCTTTGGTAGTCCCTGAAGCTTGGACTCAATTCTTGACTCTTTGACAGCGGTAAGAGGCTCGTTCATCAATACAGGCGTGACTTTTGAGCAGTAAATATACAAAGAAGTTAATGAAAAGCAAAAAGAAGCCACTTCTAAGGCTATCAAGTGAATTGCGGCTAAAGAAATAACACTCCCGAGTACTTATCATTGAAAGCCGAAAGGAATTCATGCTCATCTTTTCTAGTTTCGAACCTTCGGGGAAGAGAAGATTTGAGCGATAAATCAGTCTGGAAACTTTTGGATCAACTCGAACGCGAGCTTGGCGCTGCCCGTTCACTGTAACCTTCTTATACAGTGTGTATATCCTACAAGATTATTTGTAATTGCGCTCCCGCAACCGATGTAGTCCCAAAATTACACGATACAACCGATTGTTAAAATGTCTTCACTTCTCTATCGTTGCATATCATTGTTCCGGAGGGAAGATAAGATGATGAAGATTCTTGTGGCGGATGACAATAAAGAGTTCAGGTCAGCTTTTGCAAAACTCCTTGAGAAGCAACGGGGTGTCAAAGTCGTTGCTCAGGCTCAGGATGGTGTTGAGACAATTCTGCTTGCCCAGGTGCTCAAGCCAGACATCATTACGCTGGATATTAGCATGCCGGTACTGAATGGGCTTATTGTAGGCAGAAAACTCAAGCTGGAATCTCCAAGCACGCGTATCGTTTATGTCACGGTTCACGACGAGCACACCTACGAGGCTATAGCGGACCTTATCGGTGCGGATGGATACATCCATAAAGCTTCTCTGAAGGAAGACCTGCCGAAAGTCCTGGGAAGGCTCAGAAAAACATTGCCAAAGCATCTCAATGTGCGTCGTCAAAACGTAATTCCCCTGAAACCGGGCTCATAAAGATATGTGCAATTTATCTGGAGAACAAATGATCAAGCATATCTCGAGAGTTGTCATTGGAAGTCTGGGATTGTCTGTTGTCTTCGTACAGGGACTTCAGACCCAACCGGTGTATAACGAGCAATCCGGATTAGCTTCTGCTTTTGAGCTGGTGGCAATCGACTCCAAGGCGCGTGCAATTGTGAGCCGCGATCATTACGGGTCACTTGGAATCGCAGGCGTAAGCATATTTCTTTTTGATATTTCTCCAGGCAGAAGTGAGAGTTCCTACTTTGGACGTCAGGTGATGCTTCAAGTTCAAGCGGGCGCAGGGACGTGGCATCAGAAAGGCAGTCTGGCAAATGATATTACAGTCGAGTTCTTTGAGATCGGGATGAAAATCCCGGTCTCGCCCTTGTTCCAAGTGTCCGGATTCTCCGACAATGTGGGTATCTCCGTTTTTCCAACGTTGGGATTTCCCTCCATGAGGAATTACAATACCGGGAATTTTTCGGGTGTGCTAACCAGAGGAATTGGCGTCGGCCTGGATGTGAAACTTTTTGAGTTCATGACTGCATCCCTTGAATATCAATGGACAACGGTCAACAGAAAGCCATTCCTGTGGTCGGATGTGTATGAGACTCTGAATCTCGGCCTGTCTTTCGGATTGGGACGTGAGTTGAGCAACACCCGCGAGAGTCATGAATACAACGATGCACTCCGGCAGAGAGTCCGGGTGACCGAGGATTCACTTGTTGCCATGCATGAGAAGCTCCGCGATGCGCAGAAGAAAGAGACGAAAGACTCCCCGACACTAGTTTCCGTTGTGCAAAACCTCGTTTCTGAAATACAAAGCCTCCGAAATGAACTGTCAGCCTCTCAGCATCCTTCGGGCGGGGACAGTTTTGCAGGAAGCAATGGGCAGAACGCGACATTCAAACCCGCTTGCCGGCCATGTCGGTCGTGCGACTTGAAAAAAAGATCTTTGAAGGAGGGGACCTTGTCGAGGAAGATTATCTGAAAAATATTCTCGCGGTCATGAACAACTACGATCAATATGCATGGGAAATCGCATATCGGGACGCGGACAATTCTCGCTCCTTTACCGGATTGGAATTAGCCGGTAAAATTCGGAGTTTTTTTGAGATGTACAATTCGAAATTCAACAAGAAATTCCAGCTTGTCCACGACGCTGGAATCTCGTCTGAATTTGAGTTGCGATGCCTTGGAATGGTCAACCCTTAGCATTTGAGCCTCTGATGCGAAAACTCTATATAGATTCCGCTTACAGGACCGATATCGGCCTCAAAAGAGAGTTGAACGAGGATTATTGTTTTTCCGCATCCGACAAATCGGGAATGAAAAACGGTGTTGTCGGTGTGCTTACAGTTTCAGACGGAATGGGTGGTCATGATGCCGGAGATATCGCCAGCAAGATGACATGCGAATATCTTGAACACCTTTTTGTCAGAGGCGGGTGTGCCAACCTCGCACACGAGATGGGAGTCGACGCCAACGAATACCCGGCGTTGATGAATGAGGTCTTCGCGCGGATGAACAAGAGGATTGTTGAGCGTGCAAAGTCTTTTGACCTTCTACGAACGATGGGTTGCACGTGCGTCGTTGGACTTATTTCCTATGAAGCAGAGACGGGTTCCTCCGTCCTTCTTGTGGGATGGGTAGGGGACAGCCGCTGTTATATCGTTCGCGACAACGAGATCTTTCTGGCAACAGAAGACGACAGTTATGTCTGGGATCTATACAAGAAAGGAAGAATAACCTATCAGGACATGAGAGTTCATCCTAAAAAGAATGTACTGACGCAGGCCCTCGGCACGGTCGAAACCGTTTCTCCGCGGTTCAACAGAATCAGGCTTCAGCCGGATGACATAGTCCTTTTGTGCAGCGACGGTTTGCATGGGTCGCTTCCGGACCAGGAAATCAAGGCCATCCTGAAGTCATCGCCGGATGCCGAGAGCGCGTCTCAGAGGCTGATTGATGTCGCAAATGAAGCGGGCGGCAAAGACAATATTTCAGTTGCCGTTGCTTATTGTCGTTCGGGGCGAGCTTCGACGGGCAGACCTTCGAAGTCCTTTGCCGCTCTTGGCAAGCTTGCGGTGGCAAGTGTAGCATTCGGACTACTGGCTGTCGGATCATTGCTGATCGTCGAGCCTTTTCAAAAAGCTCATTCCGATGTCCCGATCCTTCCCCGAGTGAAGTTCTTGGATGTCCCGGGTTTTTCGCGTATTGCTGAATCTGTCCCCATAACGTTCACGCTTGAACCTTACGACGCCATCGGGAATGACCGCGGGGGATACCGGTTAGTGTTGACATCAAATAGGGGGGTAAGTGATACCATAGCACTCTCAGAATTACGCGAACGCAATCGCAACCTTTTTGTTTTTCCGCACACGGTCAGAGAAGCAAAGACACAAAAATTAAGGCTCACATTGATGAAAGAGAAATCTGCTCTGAGCTCGGATGCAACATTGCTGATATTCAAGGGAGCTGAAGCAAAGTCCCCTACTCCTCCATTAGCAGCGAGTGAGGACCGGCCTCTGGAAGAGCATCCAATGTTTCGCCTCAGCAAGGGAATAGACGGAAAAATTCAAGTGTGGGTTGTCAAAGACTTTGACGTAGAAGGAAATCTGGACATCGAGATTTCCAGCTCTGCAGAAAGTGACCTGATGACGGTGACAAGAAAGAATCGAATCCTACCGAAAGCATCGAATATCAACTATGTTCCCGGCGAACGGGTCACGGTACGTGTTGTTGGCACGCAGAGGAGCTGGACGCAGACACTCAGTTAAGGAACTTGAGCCTTGGAACAAAAGCTCTCACAGTATATCTACGACGAGAATTCACTCTTGGGTGAAGGAGGGTTTGCTCGTGTCTACCGGGCCCGCGACACCGTTGGCAACACGGACGTTGCGCTGAAAGTCCTCAAAACAGAGTTTGAGGATCACGCGGCGGTTTTGGAATCTTTCTTCCAGGATGCTCAGCTCGTCCGCAAATGTAACCATGAAAACATCATCCGCATCCATGAGGTTGGTCCAACGCAGCGGCCCTACTTTTTTTCCATGGAATTTTGCGGCGGCGGGGATTTGCGAAGGATGATTCATACGCGTCGGAGGCTGCCCGTGCGGACCGTTCTGGGCTATGCGATCCCCTTGTGCGATGCGCTGGGTTACTGCCACAAGACGGAACTGTTTCATCGCGACATCAAAGCATCAAATATTCTTTTTCGAGATTCCGATACCCCTATGCTTTCGGACTTCGGCAATGCGGTTAAGGAGTACGACGGCGCCTCGGCCCCAGGGCTGAACATAGGTTCTCCGCCGTACGTGAGTCCCGAGGTTTGGGAAGAAGATGAATACAATGCGTCGAGCGACCTGTATTCTTTCGGTGTCCTCATGTATTACGCGCTCACGGGCATGTTTCCTTTTCCCGGAAAGTCGGTGGAGGAGTACAAGAAAATGCATTTATTCGTCTCTCCTTCGGCTCCCTCGAAATGGAGGCCAAGCGTCATCAAGCAGCTGGATGAGGTTGTCCTTAGCTTATTGGAGAAGGACAGGCAGAATCGAGTGTCATCCGCCCTCGAGTTGAAAGAAGCGTTGATGAATATCCGCAATCAGTTTTACGAGGAACCCGATGCGCCGCATCGCTCTCAACTTGTCCTTTGTATGGACAAGGAGAACAACTCCGGCGTGACAATTACAAATTTTCCGTTCAGGATAGGAAAACTGGATACACCGGAGGGCGACCAAAAGAATGATTTCGTGATCAACACCGAAGATCCTTTTGTCTCCAGGTTCCATGCCGTTATTGAACAGGTTGAAGACGGCTTTCTTTTTACGGACGTCAGTACGAATGGCAGCTTCGTGAATGGATCGTACATCCACAAACAGTCCATTGAACTTATCAAAGAAAACATTGTGGTTTTGGGAGAAAACACAAGCCTTTTTCTGAGGTTCATGAGGGATAGAGAAGAACAGCTTGAACAAAGCACAAGAATTATCCTTCCGGAAGAAAAGAAAGGAATGCTCAGTCGGTTCAAACATTCGGTGTGGTCGGTTGTGGGAGCAATTTCCATAGCAGCAGTTGCTCTTCTCCTTACACTACTTTTGTCTAACGGTTAATTTCCAACGAGGTACTACGATGAAGACCCTTGCATTGTGTATGCTCTCTGTTTCGTTCCTGCTCGGTCAAAGTCCGCGCGTGGTTCCACACGAAACGTACAAATCGGGTCAGGACAGCATTGCCATTGAGTTCAGAATTCTCGACGGCGACGGCCGGACGATCGAATCTCTTCCGCCGGATGACGTCCGGCTTCTCGACCAGGGAAACGAAGTGGCCGATTTTACATTAGAATACAAAAAGGCGCGGCGTTCGGAAAGAACGTATTTTGTTCTGGTATTGGACGCGAGTGGGAGCATGCGGTTCGACGGAAAAATAGATAAGCTGAAGGCGTCTTCCTTTGCCTTTATCGATGCAATGTCACCGGATGACTTTTGTTCCATCGTTGTTTTTACGTCACAAGCACATCTCCTCGCGGGATTCACGTCGGATAAAAATCACCTGAAGGAAAAAATCTGGGGAATCGTTCCCAAGGGACAAACGGCGATTTATGACGGCGTTTATGAGGCGATGAATCAGCTTCAAGCGAGGCCTTTGCAACGCAACAAGCAGATCATTCTCATGTGTGACGGCGAAGATGAAGCGAAATCATTGTTTTCAGTGGCGGATATCATACAAAGGGTGCAGGAAATCAAGAATGTGAACATCCATATCCTTGATGTCAATACGAAGCGTGAAGTAAGCGACCTCAGGAGGCTCGCTCAGCTTTCAGGCGGGACGTATATGTTTGCTCCGACGTCACGTGACGTTTCCAGCGGGATGGTGCAATTCTTGAATCAACATCAAAAAATGTATCATGTGACCTTCCGTGCAGGCAAAGACGAAGAGCCAACCATGCACAAAGTGACGGTGACGTTGTTCGTCGAAGGCGTGCAGCACCGTTTTGAAACAGAATATGAAGGCGGGCTTTCAAAAAGCGACCGGTTGCTCTCTGGTTCCGCAATGTACTATGCGGGAGGAATTTTTCTCATTCTTGCGGGATTCGGGGCGGTGGTGGTATTTATCAGAAAAAGAAAAGATGAATCCACCTACTCATTGGTTCAGGCCAGAGGTCAGCTTTCGGATGAACCGAGACTGGTGTTGAACTCCCTGAATTCTTTTTCGCCGAATGAACGTACGGAAACGTTGACCTCATTGGAAGACGACGATGAGAAAACGGTCATTCTCGACCAAAAGAAAAGGAAGCAAAATGTGCTTGGATACCTTGCCGTAAAGGGTCCGGGTAAAGACGAACTCGTAGAAATTGAAACGCACGAAGTATTGATTGGCCGAAGTCTCCAGTGCAAGGTTCTTTGTTCCGACCAGAGCGTTTCACGGCTGCATGCAAAGATCCGCAAGGAAAGTGAGGGGCTCGTCATTTATGATCTTGGAAGTGCAAACGGGACGTTTGTGAACGGGGAAGAAATTCAAAAGTACGTCCTCAAAGAAGGCGACAGGATTGAAGTGGGAAATTACACCATCGGGTACGAGGCTGTGGGTAAGTCTGCAGAAACTCATGTAAACCTGGAGGCATTATGATGACCGTAAGAACACACGAGCTTGCTCAGGACTACAAGGCTGCCCTACGCAGTTATCTTGCCGGAGCAGGTGAGTTGGCACTAAAACGCGCTTTTGAATTAGGCCGGAAAGCCGTCGAAGAAGGAATGGGGAGCATCGATCTGGCCCTCGTCCATCACGACGCCCTTGCAACAAATCTGGTGCATGTCCCGAGTCCCGAAGAGGGGATGAGAGTTGCAAAGCTCGGGTCAAATTTCTTTGCGGAGATTCTTGCGCCCATAGAGATGAGTCATAGAGGGTTTCAGGATGCGATCGTGACGCTGAAATCCTCGGAGGAGAGATACCGAACTCTGGTGGAAAGCGCCCTCGATGTTATTTATACGCTCTCCGTGCACGGGACTCTGACATCTCTGAATCCGGTATTCGAAACCATCACCGGTTGGCCGAGAGAAGAGTGGATAGGCAAACATTTTGTAGGACTCATCCATCATGAGGATTTGGGCCGTGCGATCGAAATGTTTGAAAAGACCTTGCGAGGCCAGGTTCCGTCGATGTTTGAGCTGCGCTTGATTTCAAAATCCGGAGCCGTGCTGGTGGGCGAATTTAAGGCAACGCCGCAATACCAGGATGGAAGCGTCGTGGGCGTGCTTGGTATTGCAAGGGACATTACGGAGCGCAAAAGGGCTGAGGAAAGAATTCGCGAGCAGGCGGCCCTCCTTGATGTCACCGACGATGCCATAGTGGTCTGCGACCTCACTGGCACGATTACCTATTGGAATAAGAATGCCCAACAATTTTTTGGGTACGATGCGGAACGAGCATTGGGAAAACAAATAGCGACGACGATGTCGAGCAATGGTTCCTCGGAAATCCCCAGTGCGCTTGAATTCGTTCTGAGGAATGGTGATTGGCATGGAACGTGGTCCCACAAAAATAAGGATGGCAAGGAACTTGTCGTAGAAAGTCGCTGGATGTTGATTCGGAATGGAGAGGATTCGCCCCGGTCGATCTTCATCGTGAACACCGATGTCACTGAACGCAAGAATCTGGAAGCCAGGCTTCTGCGGGCACGGCGGATGGAAAGCCTGGGGACTCTCGCAAGCGGAATTGCCCATGATCTCAACGACGTGCTTTCGCCTATTCTCCTCGGAGTGCAGGCGTTGGGGCGCTCACTGCCCGGCACGGATCACCACAACGTCGTGGAATCGATTGAAGCCAACATCAAGCGCGGCGCCAACATGATCAAACAGATTCTGACTTTTGCCAGGGGTATTGAAGGTCAGAAAGCACCGCTGCAATTGGAACCGGTCCTCGAAGAGCTCAAAGAGTTTGCTGAAGGAGCGCTCCCGAAGGCTGTCGAGACAAGGGTTCATGTTGCTCAGGATGTCTGGCCGATTCAGGGCGACATAACGCAGTTACAACAATTGTTCATGAGTCTTTGTGTCTATGCCAACAACGCCATGCCCCACGGAGGCGTTTTTTCCATCAAAGTAGAAAATATCATCTTAGACCAAAATTACGCCGGCATGGACCCCGAAGCCAAAGCTGGTCCGTATGTTGTCATATCCGTGTCAGATAGTGGCAAGGGTATTCCAAAGGATCATATTGAGAGAATCTTTGACCCCTTTTTCACAACCGCTGAAAGTAATGCTCATCTGGGGATCAGCTTGTCAACCGTCCTCAGTATCGTAAAGAGTCATGAGGGGTTCATCCGTGTCGAGAGCGAAGTGGGAAAAGGAACACACTTCAGAATTTATCTGCCTGCCATCCACACACAAGAACCTGAAGTAACCCAGAAGCGAAAACGCGAGTTGCCTCTGGGCAAAGGAGAGGTCATTCTTGTTGTCGACGATGAAGCGGCAATTCGTGAAATTACAAAAGCGACTCTGGAAACATTCGGATACAAAGTGGTTACCGCGAGCGATGGTGCGGAAGCGGTGGCGATGTTTGTCGAACACTGTCCGGAAATCAAGCTTGTGCTTACCGATATCATGATGCCATGCATGAACGGCGATACAGCGATACGGGCAATACTGCAGATCGACGAGAATGCCAGGATCATCGCAACAAGCGGGTTAACTTCAAGGGAACAGGTGGAAGAAGTTATTGGCAAGGATGGGATCTCGTTCCTCCCCAAACCATACACCGCCGATAGGCTTGTCCACACAGTGAACGAAGTACTCCGAAAGAACTGACGCAGTTCGCCAGCGAGGATCGCTATGTTCACCTGGATACGAGACCCGTCACTCAAACACGCCGAGCAGGCGAAAACAAGGGAGGCTTCGCGCCCTTCATCTGCCGTAAGTCTCATCGATTTTCTCCAAAGTCATATCTCGGACCTTCAGTCAGCATCGTCGGTCGTGCATGCGGTGGAGTCCTTCCGTTCTCAGGAGCCGGCAGAGCAATTATCGAGCCTTCCTGCCATCTACCTCGAGGTCGAGCAATATCTCGTTGAGCTGGACCCGTACAAGAAGTTTCTTCGGGAGCAACTCCGGGAGATTGTGAAAACCCGCTATGCGCAGGTTCTGGAGGGTCATCCGAATTTCAAGCTCATTTTTTACCCGACCGAACGCCAGGAATTGCTGTTGTGCCAGCGGTTCTTGTCGTTGGTGCTTAGCCTGGCTGGATCGAGCGCGTGGGGGCGCTTACAGGAAGACATTGGCTCCGCTCTTCAATGGGTCAACAAAATTCCCCACGTTTCAGGGATGGTTCCCTTGCTCGGAGTAACCCAATCAGTACCCTTGAAGGAATCGGAATGGATAGGATTCCTTCGGAAGTGTTCAAGGACTTTCTACGAGAAACTTGAATCGAGTTTGGGAGAAAGAGCTGTAAGCCGTATTTACGAGGAGTCCTATGGAAATCTCGCTGACCGTTATATCGGCCTTGAAACGTTTCCCGTTGTGATCGACCTTCTGCCCGATATTCTGCTCGACAGAGAGAAAATTGCCATACTCAATCTCGGGAGAATTCGAAGGGGGTTGTCCGAAAAAACAGAGCAACTCCACGAAATCAACGAACAGCTGTTGACGAGGAATAAAGAGCTCGCCACGATGCGGAGCGAGCTCAATAAGGCAAAAGACCAGCTCGAAGTTCGCGTCGAAGAGAGAACATCAGAGCTTCAGGCCACCAATGAGCGTCTGCTTGCGGAAATACATGAACGCAAGCGCACCGAAGAAGCTCTTCGCCTTTCCCAGGAATACGCACGAAACATTATCGACAGCTCGCTCGACATGATTATTGCGGTGGACAAAGACCGGAAAATCATCGAATTCAACCTTGCAGCACAGGAGACGTTCGGTTTCACGAGGGAAGAAATTCTCGGAAAAGATGTTGGCACCCTGTATGCAACACCCGGAGATTCCCGGGAAGTGCACAAGAACACGGTGCACAAGGGCGGCTATACGCAGGAAGTGATGAACAAGCGAAAAAACGGAGACACATTTCCCAGCCTGTTGTCAGCGTCCCTGTTGAAGGATGCTGCCGGATCGGTTATCGGGTACATGGGAATCTCCCGGGATATTACAAAGGAAAACCAGGCAGAAGAGGAGCTTCGCAAAAGCGAGGAACAATATCGTGCTCTGTTCGAGGAGTCAAAGGACGTTGTTTTTGTGAGCACTCCGGAAGGTTCTTTGCTGGATATCAATCCAGCGGGTGTGGAACTTTTCGGATATTCATCGAAGGAAGAATTGCTCAAAACAGCCATGGTTGACCTGTTTGTCCAACCCGAGGACCAGGGGCGGTATCATGAACTTTTGCGGACCCAGTTTTACGTGAAAGATTACGAGTTGTCACTGAAACGAAAAAGGGATGGCCAGAGACTCTCTGTGGCGGTGACAGCAAGCGCCATGCGCGACGGCGTCGGAAAGATCCTTGCATATCGCGGCATCATGAGGGATGTGACGGAACGGCGTCAGCTTGAACAGCAGCTTCTCCAATCACAAAAACTGGAATCCATCGGACTTCTGGCCGGCGGCATTGCTCACGACATCAACAATGTGCTTACACCGATCATCATGGCGTCGGAAATCTTCAGGGATCGGCTGAGTGATGAGGAGAGCCAGAGGATGCTGGATATGGTTGAGTCGAGCGCGAAACGTGGTGCAGACATCGTGAAGCAGATCCTGACCGTTGCAAGAAGGGTCGATGGCGAGCGCGCTGAGGTTCAGCTGAAGCACCTTATCAAGGAAATGGCAAAAATCGGCGAAGAGACCTTTCCGAAATCCATCCGGACTCAAACCAGCATTCACAAGGACCTGTGGACGATCATGGGTGATGCAACGCAACTTCATCAGATACTTTTGAATTTGTCCGTGAATGCACGCGACGCGATGCCCGATGGTGGCACGCTGACTCTGGCCGCCGAGAACATCCTCCTCGACGAACACTATGCCCGGATGCACCTCGACGCCAAACCCGGACCGTACGTCATGATCCAGGTTGCAGACACGGGCACAGGGATTCCATCCGACAAACTTCATAGAATTTTCGAGCCCTTTTTTACCACAAAAGAGCCGGGAAAGGGCACCGGGCTTGGGTTGTCGACGGTTCATGCGATCATCAAGAACCATCAAGGATTCATCAATACCTACAGCGAAATAGGCAAGGGAACTCAATTCAGTGTTTATATTCCCGCCGTTCCTGCACACACGGCCGCCGCCGAAGAAAGGCAGCAGGTTCCGCTTCGGCCTGGGAATGGGGAGCTGGTTCTCATTGTGGACGATGAATCCTCGGTTCTCGAGGTGACAAAGGCAACCCTGGTCAAGCATGGATACCGTGCCTTGACGGCGATGGAAGGGACGGAGGCGGTGGGGTTATTCGCAAAGAACAAAAATGAAATCAAGGCGGTCATAACAGATATGAGTATGCCCGTGATGGATGGCATCGCGACAATTCGGGCGCTTCGCCGAATCGACCCACAGGTTCGCGTTATCGTTGCAAGCGGGCGCGCTGAGCACAAGAAAGAGACGGAAGCTGCGAGTTTACAGGTGCAGGCTTTCCTGGAAAAGCCTTACACCGCGGACAAACTTTTAAGGACTTTGCAAGAAGTACATGCAGGTCGAACACCTGATCTTCTCTCTTACAGTCTCACAGTTTGAGGAGGATGTATGGGCACACAGCAGATGTTGTACGTTGCATTGGGCGTCATCATTGTCGGGATTGCTATTGTCGTTGGAGTAACGGCTTTCCAAGCAAACGCAATAGAGTCCAGCCGCAACGCGCTCGTCGATGATTTGCTATTCTTCGCAACAAAGGCGCGCTCGTATTTCTGGAAGCCGTTAAATCTGGGAGGCGGAAATAACAGCTTCGAGGGTATAGATATCAGAAAGTTATCGGCGCGGTCTGAAACGGCTAACGGCCGCTACTATATTGAGAATACAACAAGCGACGAAGTTGTTCTTGTCGGCGTGGGGCGGGTTGTTTCGGGACGGGATACTATTCGCGTTCGAATGCGGGTGAACGAAAGTACCAGTCAGATTGAGATCATCCACTGAGAGTGGATTTCGGGAGTCTCCTACCCTCCGGCTAACGCCAACTGAATTGTCCGCTCGAGTTTTTCTCTCGTAAAAGGCTTTGGGAGATACGCCTTCGCCCCTATCTGTTTGGCACTTTTGATGAAGAAATCGTCTGAAACGGCGCTCATCACGATAAACGGGATTTCCTTAAACTCTTCTCCATACTCGCCCTGAGTCATTTTTTCACAGAATGTAAACCCCGTGATTTCAGGCGTGCCAAGGTTCACGTCGCTGATCACGAGGGATGGTTTGGTTTGTTTCATTAATTTCAAGGCCTGGTTGACACTTTTCGCGGTCAGGACAGTTCCATATTTTTGCTTAAGGATCATCTCGACGAATTCCAGTATAAACTCCTCATCATCGAGCACGAGAATAACTGCCGGTTGTGTCGTGACGCCCAGCTCCTGCCGCGCTTGCGCATGTATGGATTTTTGTTGAGCCGGGGAAATTTGATACAAGTTACCGAGATTTTCAATCACTTCGGATTCATCGTGCGAAAGTCTCCCGTGTTTCCAGGCCTCTTTTACGGCATCGATGAACGCTTTCGATCTTACTGATTGTTGAATGTGAGCATGTTCTTCGTCGGTGATTGAAAGTGAAATCCGCAATCCCTTCGACAGGCTTTCCAATACATCCGCGGGAAGTTTGTATTGTGTCATGACCATCATTTGAGAGCGGTAGGTCTCAAGTGCGACTTCCCTAGTTTTCTGCTCGCCCCTCTGAAGGATCGTTTGATGCTCATCCTCAACTCGCACAGCAAGTTCTTCTTCTTTCTTGGATTGTTCTTCCTTAAGTTTTCTGAATATTTCAGCCTGCATTTGGCGCCGCTCAGCTTCCATTTTGGCGATCATCTGCAACTTGAACTGTTGCTTCATGCGGTCTAATTCGGCCTCGGTCTCAGCTTTGAGCTTATCCAAAGCCGAGTGATCCTCCAATTTTGACATGCTTTCCGTACGGGCCTGCTCAACTGATGCCTTCAGTTCTTCGAGCGCTCCGCGGGACTGTTCCTCAAGACGCCGCTTTTCTTCTTCGAGCAATCGCTGTACCTGTTCACTCATTCGTTGTTCCATCGTTTCCACACGCTTCAGCGCCTCTGCCTCAAGCGATTGCAGGTCTTTTGCCAGGAGTTCTTTGCGTTCATTAACCGAAGCCTGGCGTGCACGCTGCTCTAACTCTTCAGCCTCTTTTTCTTTCTGTTTCCGTTTCAGGGCTTCCATTTCCTGTTGGGAGTGAATTTCATTGATTTTTTCATGCATCCTGGTCGGGTCGGGTTGCGGTGACGCTTCTTGGCTCACAAGTGTTCCTTTTTTTGCTTCAGATTCGGCCATAAGCGTCACAATTCTGTCTTCATAGGCTCGTGCATACATGTTTTTTGGGTCGTGCTCATACACTTTTCGGACACTGTCGAGGGCAGCCTTCAAATCATTTGATTTAACAGCCTGGTCGGCCTGTTTGAGGAGTGCACTTACTCGCGCTCGGTTTTCCTCACTTAACAACGGAGCAGTGGTAGTTTTGGGGCTAGAAACGGGGGGAGAAAGCGGTTTTTTCATTACCTGCATGGTGAATATTGCATAATCTCAAGCACATACGCCATAGATTCGGCGCGGTAATTTTCCTCATATGTTTATACTAAGTAGATGACTGTAGGTATCTCATCTGTATTGATGTGGAAGAGATTACACATTACGCCTGATTGTGCTCGTAAGAGTAATTCTTTATCCTTCGTCAGCATGTTTGTGTAAGAAATGCTTAACACTCAAGCAAAGCAGAATAACCACTCTGTGAAGACTGAAAACCACTTAACACAGCCAACTGATAACATCACACAACGAAGGAGGCATCTTATGCCCAAAAGAAATGATCTTCATGATCTTGGGACCCTCACGACGGAAAAGTCTTCCACCGCAGAAGACAACATTGCGTTGCTGCGGGAACTTGTCTCTCACTTGAGACAAAACCGAACGCAATTACGTCAGGAATGGGCTCGCCGTATTACCGAAGCAAAACTTCTGACAGCCATGAGTCAGGAGGAAATCTTCACCGAGGCGACAGCCGTTTACGATAATTACGTGGAAGCGCTTGAAACAGGGACGTTTGAAGCCCTGCAGGCATACGCACGCAACCTGTCAGAGCGTATCATCCCTCGTGGAGTTGAAACGCATGAAGTTATCGGAATCGTTCTTCTCTTGCGTGACGTGCTTGCCCGGTCGCTGTTTGCAAAGTATCAACATGACTTTGCGCTCCTGTTCAGAATCCTCGATGCGTATGAGCCGGCGGCAAATAGAATCGCAAACACGGTGTCCGTGGGTTTCGTTCAGGAACGTGAACGGACGATTCGTCAACAGCAAGAGGCCATCCGTGAACTTTCGACGCCGGTGTTGCAGGTTCGTGAACGATTACTCATCCTTCCCATAATCGGCGTTATCGATCCACAACGCTCCCGCCAGTTGACCGAACAGCTCTTGCGTGGAATTCGTACCAACCGTGCAAAAGTCGTTGTTATCGACATAACGGGTGTAGCTGCCATGGACTCAAACGTGGCAAACGCACTTGTTCAGACTGTCGAGGCGACGCGCTTACTAGGTGCCACAGTTATTGTCACCGGTCTCTCGCCGGAGATTGCCCAAACCCTTGTTACCATCGGCGTTGACCTTGCCAAAATGAACACCGTCGGCGACCTTCAAGGAGGTATCGAAGAAGCCGAGCGCTTACTTGGATACAAGGTCGTGCCGATCAGCGAAACGGCCCAGTCGGTATAATCTGCCCTCCAATTCCGCAACCGACGATTGCATAGCCAACTTTTGGGCAGCCAGACCGCGACTAAACGCAAGGGAGAAGCATCGTGGAAGTCCCTATACTAAAGCAAGGTTCCTACCTTATTGCCACCTTTCAAGCAGCCCTCACAGACGAGGATCTTTTGAAATTGCAGGATGCCCTCGTCATGCAAGTAGGCAAATACCGGTCAAGAGGAGTCATCATTGATGTAACGGCTCTAGATGTGATGGACTCGTTTGCAGCGCGCACTCTTCGGAGTCTGGCGTATATGGTACGGCTTCGTGGCGCGGATACCGTGATCGTTGGAATTCAGCCGGAAGTTGCATTTGCTATGGTTCAACTGGGGCTGACCCTGGAAAGTGTTCGAATCGCGCTGGATTTGGAGGAAGGCCTGGCGATCATGGACCAAAGGACAAAGGGAGGGAAGAGTTTTGCGTTAGTGGGGCAATCGAGTCAAAAGAGGCGCAAGGCGTGAAAAATAAGATCCAGGAGTCTGTCAGTTCGATGCTGGCCAACATGCCATTATCTGCGAACGGGGAAATTCGCATTCCCATCGCTTCAGATGCGGATATTGTCATTGCACGCCAACGTGGGCGGGCGATGGCCGAGAGCCTGGGCTTTTCCGTGAGTGATATGACCCTTATCGCAACCGCGATCTCGGAGGTTGCGCGCAATATTATCAACTTTGCCAAGCGCGGTGAGTTGGCCGTGAGCCCCCATCAACGCAGCTCGCGTCGGGGAATTCTTGTCGTCGCTCGCGATCAGGGCCCTGGAATTCCCGATATTCATTTGGCAATGCAGGACGGATATTCAACGGGAAAAGGATTGGGAATGGGGTTGCCCGGTTGTCGGAGACTCATGGATGAGTTTGAGATTCAATCTAATGTTGGGGGAGGCACAACGGTCGTCATGATAAAATGGAGCCCCGATTATGACTCAGGCTCGTGAGAGCAAGCTGCTCGACTGGGGGGTCTCCTCGATCACGCTTCCAGGCCAAACAGAGTCTGGCGACCGTCATGTGGTCCAACATTTTCAGAATGGCGTGCTTGTTGGCGCTATTGATGGTTTAGGCCACGGAAACGAAGCAGCTGCGGCAGCGATTATCGCGGCTGAAATCTTGCAGAATTTCGCCGATGAATCCGTGATTTCCTTAATACGCCGGGTACACGAGGAATTGATACCGACTCGAGGTGTTGTCATGACACTTGCGTCGATCGACTTAGTCGAAAATACGATGACATGGATTGGCGTGGGCAATGTTGAAGGAATTCTCTTTCGAGCCGACCCTCACGCAAATCCTGCTCAGGAAGTTGTGTTGTTACGGGGCGGTGTTGTCGGATACCAGCTCCCCCAATTGTACGCATCAGTCGTTCAGATTTCGCAGGGAGATACTCTTGTGTTTTCCACAGATGGAATTAAAAGTGGTTTTTATGAGCTCATCCGCACGAACCACGAAGCGCCTGGAAAAACGGCAAGCCGAATTTGTTCCCAGTACGGAAAAGGAACAGACGACGCACTGGTCCTTGTAGCGAGGTATGTGGGACAGAAATCATGAAAGAGAGTATCCAGTCGCTGGCTGAAATCTACAGAGCGCTCCTTCAAGAATATTTGAAAGGGACGGGTGAATCTGCGCTGGAGCGGGTTTACGAACTCGGCCGGAGGGGCGTGGAAGAGGGAATTGGATGCCTCGACCTGCTTAAGATTCACGAAGATGTTCTCGATGCGATTGTGCGCGGTGACGATCAATCGAATAATGAGTTGGCCGGTAAAGTTCAGACGGCGACAAGGTTTTTTGCGGAGAGCCTCTCGCCTTATGAAATGACAAGCAGGGGATTCCAGGAGGCGATCGAGACTTTAAAAGTTCGTGCGGCTGACCTTGCTGAGATCAACCAACAACTGGAAAAGGAAATACATGAGAAGGAACAGGCGGAAAAGGCGCTGCGCGAATCGGAAGAGCGATACCGGCTGCTTATCGATACCGCGAGAGACGTGATCTATACACTTTCGCCGGAGGGAAACATTACGACCCTCAACCCCGCCTTTGAGGATATTACAGGATGGCCGAGAGCCGAATGGATCGGGAAGCCTTTTCATCCGCTTGTCCATGCAGATGACCTGGGGTTTGCAGTGCAGATGCTGAAGAAAGGATTGAGCGGGGAGTCACCTTCCCTGTTTGAATTGCGCATTCTCTCCCGAAAAGGTGAAATCCTTGTTGGAGAATTTGTTACAACCCCCCAGTTTAATAACACAAGCATTGTCGGGGTTCTGGGCGTAGCCAGAGATATTACCGCCAGGAAACGGGCAGAGGAAAAGCTCCGACAGAACGAGGAATTGTTCAGGCTCATCACGGGAAACATCACGGATCTCATCGCAATTCTGGACACTGAAGGGCGGAGGCTGTATAATAGCCCCTCCTATGGGCCCCTGCTGGGCTTTCCGGAAGAGCTGAAAGGTTCAGATTCATTCGCAGATGTTCATCCCGACGACCGTGAACGAATCAAAATGATTTTTTCGAATACGGTTGGAACGGGATTAGGACACCGGGAGGAATACAGGTTGCTCATGAAAAAAGGCGGTGTTCGTCACATCGAGTCGCAGGGGAACGTTATCCGGAACAAGGATGGAAAAATAGACCGGGTTGTGGTCGTTTCAAGGGATATCACGGAACGTAAGCTTGCCGACGAAAAGCTCAAACAAAGTGAAAAACTCCTTGCTGCGGCTCAGCAACTTGCACATATCGGAAGCTGGGAATGGAACATTGAAGAGAACAAGGTTGGGTGGTCGGAGGAGATGTGCCGTATTTACGGCGTCCAGCCGCATGAGTTTGATGGATCATACGAAGCGTTTCTGGAGCGAGTTCACCCTGAGGATAGGGAAAAGGTCAAAAAGATTGTTGGAGAATCGTTGCGACTGAAAGAACCCTTCGCCTATGAGCATCGCATTGTACTTCCGGATGGAGGGATTCGGTTCCTCGAGGCGAGGGGAGAGGTAGTCGTGGACGAGAAAGGAAACATCATCCAAATGGTCGGAACCGGCCAGGATATTACAGAACGGAAGCGGGCGCATGAAGCCCTGCACGCACTCGCCAGACGTGTGGTGGAGGCTCAGGAAGAAGAGCGAAGGAGGATTGCGCGGGAGCTTCACGACGACGTGTGTCAACGCCTGACAGCGACAAAACTTCATATGGAAGCAGTTGAAGAGGAATACCCAAAACGAAAATTAGCCGTTTTCAAGCAATTCAAAAGGACGAGGAGACAAATCACCGGCTTGATCAATGAAATCAGGCGGATTTCTGCAAACCTTCGACCTTCGACGCTCGATGACCTGGGGCTTGTCAAGGCTCTTCAAGTTCTTTGCAGAGAGTTTGAACAAGCAAACAGCATCAGAGTACGCTTTGCGTCGCAGGGCATTATGCAGAATGGAACGGACGTACAGGTAGAAACAACCATCTATCGGATCGCTCAGGAAGCTCTTGCCAACGTCTCGAAACATGCCCGCGCGCGGAGGGTTGAAGTTCAGCTGGAGCGAAAGAGCGATGCCCTGGCGCTAACGATTCGCGACAACGGAAAGGGTTTTGAATTCAAATCACAGCCGCAGCGGAAAGACTGGTCGGGATTTGGCTTGATAAACATGAAGGAACGTGCTATGTTGATAGGCGGCGCATTTAAACTCGACTCGACGCCCCGCAAAGGGACGACAGTTCACGTCGAAGTACCACTTTCACGGGAAATACCATTATGAAAAAAATCAGAATTATCCTTGCCGACGACCACAGCGTTGTGCGCAGCGGCCTGCGGTCTTTATTCAAGACAACGAAGGAATTTGTCGTCGTCGGAGAGGCTTCGAACGGAGAGGATGCGGTTCGTATCGCCGGTCGCCTTAATCCGGATATCGCGATTCTGGATATCTCGATGCCGAAACTCAATGGTATTGAAGCAACACGGCTAATCAAAGAAAACAGCCCGCAAATCAAGGTCCTCATCCTTACCATTCACGCAAATGAAGAATACATCTACGAAATGATTCGCGCCGGTGCGAACGGGTATGTTCTGAAGGATGCGGAGAAAAAAGAGATCTTTACAGCAGTGCGAACGGTGGCTGCTGCGGAACCCTTTTTTAGCCCGAATATTTCAAGGTTGATTATCGAAAAATTCGTGAAAAGAGCCAAGGAGCCAAGCCCGGAAAAATCCCTTATCGATCAAAAGCTCACGAAACGGGAACAGGAGATCCTGCGGCACATTGCACAAGGCCTGACGAGCAGAGAAATCGCCGAAAAGCTCTATTTAAGCGCAAGTACCGTCAACACCCACCGTGCAAACATGATGCAAAAGCTCGATATCCATGATACAGCCAGTCTTGTGCGTTTCGCCATTCAGGAGGGCGTGGTAAAAGCAGAAGCCGCCGTCTGAGAAGCCATTCTTACTTAGTTTTAACTACCCCGGCCTCCATACTCCCCGTATGAGTTCTGTAGTTTTGAAATTACCGTAGTTCATCGATTGATACTCCCCGTTTGGTTCTTCAAATTAATGCCCGACAAGTGGAAAGGGCTATCAATGGCGTTTATCGCTGTGTTTGTCATATACGTGATCGTTGTGGCTCTTATGCTTCGTTTCTTCGGCCAGGTTCATTTATGGGACGAAGAAGTCGGTAAAATGATAACGCGGAAAAAGGCGAGGCAAAGGCCACACGAACGTTCCAGAAAAGCTGTGGCTCGTCGCAGGTCGCAACGCGTATCCTTTGGGTAACATGTCAACAGGACGGCCAGAGGTCGCGGCTCTGACATGTCACCGTGGAACGACGGAAGGAGAATACTCTCCAGATCGGAGAATATTCAGCAGGGAATACGTTCGATCACTAGTTCTTTAAGAGACAGGAGGGATAGCAGTGGGGAAACAGAGAATTCTTTTCTTTTCGCAAAATGGTTCGACGACACCGGAGTTTCGAAAACAGTTGTTCGATCAGGGTATTGAAATAAACGAAGTCCGTTCGTTCGACGAGGCTCAGCGGGAGCTGCTTTCGGGCAAGTATCAACTTCTTGTCGACAGAAAAGAGGCGCTGAGCGACGAACCGCTTAAATTGCTTGAGTTCATCAAAAGGAACAAATTGCCCGTCCTGGTCATCTTATCGGCCAGCCGAAGCAAAGTGGAAGCGGCTGTGAAAGCCGTGAAAAGCGGAGCTGTCGATTTTGTGAATTCGTCGAATATTGGACAACAGCTTGCAGATTCGATACTGCAAAATATTACATCGAATGTTGAGTCTCCCGGCGAGGAAGGGGGAGATGGCATGTCCGGTGACGGCGAGGTAGAGTTGATCGGTCAAAGCCCTGCTATGGAGGAGGTACGCTCGGCAATCGAGCTCGTCGCGAACTCGACAACAGCCGTCTTGATCACGGGAGACAGCGGAACCGGCAAAGAAGTTGTTGCTCGTTCCATTCACCTACAAAGCGGAAGAGCAGGCAAGCCTTTCGTAGCGATCAATTGCGCTGCACTTCCAAAGGATGTGATCGAAAACGAACTCTTTGGGCACGAGAGGGGCGCGTTCACGGGTGCTTTGGTGAAAAAGGCGGGATGCTTCGAAATGGCGAATGAAGGCACTCTTTTTTTTGATGAGATAGCCGAAATGAACCCTGACACGCAGGCGAAGCTTCTCAGGGTCCTCGAACATCATTCCTTCCGGCGTCTTGGAGGTAAAGAGGAAGTCCATGTCGACGTGAGGATGGTGGGGGCAACGAACAAGAAAATCGCCGCAGCCTTGAAATCAGGTGAATTTCGACAAGACCTCTACTATCGCTTCAGTGTGATCGAAATCTACCTGCCGCCTCTGCGCGAGCGGAAGGAAGATATCCCGTTGCTTGCTCAACATTTCTTTGCAGAGTTTCGCAATCGCTACAAGAAGCACAACCAGAGTCTCTCTGAAGGCGCCGTGGAACTTCTCACTGAGAATGACTGGCCCGGTAATGTGCGGGAACTAAAGAATGTTCTGGAGCGGCTCGTCGTGACATGCCCCGACAACGTTATCGGGGAAGAGCACCTTCCACAACGCATCACCAACAAAAGCCCTCAATCGCAACATATCAAAATTCCAATCGGGGTGACCAGGGATGTTGCAGAAAAGCTCGTTATCGAACAGACTCTCGCATCGGTCGGCAACAACAAATCACGGGCGGCAAGGATCCTGGGGATCAGTCGAAAAACGCTCCACAATAAACTGCACCATTATAACGGATAGGCGGAACTTTATTTCAGAAGAACCATCTTTCGAGTTTCACGAAACATCCCTGATTGTGGCACGGGGGTCCATACGTCGCCCTGAGGAATGTCAAGCGGCGTGGCAGTCAGTCGGTAAAAGTAGACCCCGCTGGGGTGCATCTCGTTTTCAAAAGTGATTTCGTGTTGTCCCGGACTTTTCCGGCCCTCCTCTAGAACCGCGACTTTCTGACCCAACGAATTGAAAATCTCGAGGGTAATGCTCATTTGCGAGGCTAATCCATACGATATTGTCGTCGCCGCATTAAAAGGGTTGGGATAGTTTTGCGCCAGGAAGAAAGTCCGCGGAATTGTTTTTGCCAGAGACATAAGAATGTCGTCAGAGGCGTACCGGACAGGTAACTCCACGTTATCTCGGGAGACGGCATTCTGAACTTGAGTAAGTGTCAACGTGTACTCCCAACGATCGGTTTGGGACCAGTGAGTGAAAGTCAGCGCTTCTCCCTCCCGTGCTCCAAGTGTCGAAATGTTTTGTAGGATTTCATTCCTCCCCCAGATGGTGACGACAGCGTGTCCTCTTAGAACGTCTCCGCGGCCAACAAGCACGCGGTCTTCCGTCCATGCAGCTACTTCATCTCCGTCCCTGAAAGCAGCAGATTGGATGAGGATCGTCGAGTTCTGCCCCGTGCTCGGTAGTGGTGGGTAGCGTGCAGCTTTACTGTGTGCAAGGCCCCGTGCTGATGACGGCAGCTGTTGCCACGATACTGGCAGGAACTGATTGGCAGGATATACCAGCGTTGCAGGATTGATTGCGTATATCTTGTAGGCCTGGCCTGGTTTCATTGTGCCCATGGTGTTCACGTTGAACTCAGGCCAAAAAATGTAGCCATCGTTGTCCTTCGCCAGAAGCAGCGAGGCTGAGATTGATCCCAGAGCAGAATCAGGAGCCAGGGAGATGTTCCTGATGTACGGAACAAGATTCCATCCGTTTTGAATTTCAATCGGCGTGAGCTCAGGAGAGATTTCGTCTCCGATAATTGTCAACCCGGCATTCTCTTTCATATACACTTCGTAAGCATGAGCGGGATTCCATTTCCCAATGGTGTTAATCCCGGAATCAGGCCAGAACATCAGCCGCTGACTGTTCAGCATCAGGATTATCTTTGACGTAAACCCCGCAGTGATCGAATCCAGAGACGAATCTGATGGGACAATATGGCTGGACATCATGTTCGCACCTTTCGCGAGGACCATGTGGTGCATCATGCGTGCAGTTCCATTGAGGGATTTCAGAATGTATTGGCCCCCGTTGAAAAATGTAGGTCCACCGGTTTGATATGTTGCGTATGCTTCATATTCCCGATGTTTCTGCGAGTTCCAAATCTTGAAGAAGATTGTATCGCCCTCGGTGAAGCCATCCTTTTGAGCTGTAAGAGGGTCATCTGTCCAGGCGGAGAGATGCATGTCTTCTCGGTCTTTCCACAACTCGTATCCGCCGCAAATAAAACTGTTATTATCTCTGAGAAAAACTCCCACGAGATCTCCGGTTTTCAGCGCGAGATTTCCAACCTTCGGGTTGACGTTGGACGGGATCGTAATGTCGCCTTTTCCTCCAGTTTCACTGATAAAGAGCCAATTGCGGGGAAGCAAAGTGTCGGCTGTGGTTCTGAAGCGCGAAACGGACCAATCGCTTGATGCGGTAATATTTGACGGCCTTACCCTCCAATAATAAGAATCATGAATGCCGAGTCCCCTGAGGGGATATGAGCTCATGAGAATCCACGGCTGGTCTATAAGAGTTTCGGAAAAAGAAGAATCCAGGGAAACCTGAAGGTGATACCAACTTGCAGTTGGCGATGCACTCCAGGTTAGTGTGGGATGGATTTGCATTCCAACGGTCCTGTCCAGAGGATACTCCGGCGTGGATTTCGTGGGTGAATTGACAGTCCTCGACAGCGTATACTTGACGGCCTGGAGAAGTCTGTCGCGGTATTGAAATGAGGGGGGAAGCTGCCCACCGCCCAGTTCCCAGATGATGACTCCACCGAGACCCGCCTCCCGGGCAAATTCAATTTTTTCTCTGCAGGTTACTTCGTTATCAAAAGACACAAAACGATCGTCGGCCGACCCAGGTTTATCGATGCTCAGGTACGACGCGATAGCGGAGGAGTCCCAACGATATGACTCAGGCTTGTAGTAGTTCTGAATAATTGAATAATATGGGACGTTAGCCTGAACCTGAGGAGTGCTGGACCATGATTGCCGCGGACTCGTTACCCCACCCGTGGATGTACCGTTTCCGCCTTTCCAGACATATCCATAAAAATCAATGCCGATGCCAATTTTGTTCGCTGGCACTCCTGCCGTTTGAAATGTCGATGCCATCCCATGTGCCGAAGGGACGGGACTGCCGGTACTGGGAAATTTGAAACTCCCGTCCGTAATCGGGGCATTATGCCAGGTCACCCACCCTGGCCAAGCACCGGAGAGGTCATACGTCATGAGGTTTATTTGGTCAAACTCGTCAAAGAGTGAGGCAAAAATTGAAGATTGCCAGATGACAGCGGCGGTGAGGAGGGGGCGTGGGCTGATCTCGTTTAACCGTTGCCTCAAGAGTTTGATGAATAAAGTGTACTGAGCCGCATCCGAGGCGGCGAGGACTTCCCAATCCACATCGATACCGTCATACCCATGGCGGGTCATGAATCCCACCAGGTTATCAACAAAGCGAGAAAGGTTCAGAGGACCTGTTGCCCCCCGGAATGACACGTCAGTTCCCCAACCCCCCACGGAAATAAGCACTTTTTTTCCAGCTGCATGGGCGTTGGAAACAAGTGCGGCCGCGTTTTGCGGGCGAATGCTGTTTGAATTGCTGTCGAGAGAACCATCCGACCTTGGCACGAGAGCGAAATGGATAATGTGTGTGATTGCGGAGTAGTCAATTGCCTCGGCGGGCAAGACTCCGTTATTGAACCAACCCTGGCTCCATCCCGCATAGTATGCCGTCACCCAGATGTCCAATGAATCTGCAGGAAGAGATTGTGCCTGGGGAAATGCGAGTCGAAGTGGTAAAAATACGATTGGTAGAGCTTGCAGAATTGTTTTGACGAGAGAACGAGACATCCCCAGCCCTTACGTAGTGGATGATTTTGTTTGAGTATTCTTTTCGAAGTAACCGCACGCAAGAGCGGCATAACAGCCGCACCTGTACTCCATCGCCTGCGAGGATTCTGAAAATCAAAGACTTACAAAAGATAAGAATACGCGAAACACAATCAAGGCCAATCGACTTCTTTAAAAACTTTTCATTTGAGTTAAAATGAAACAACAGATGTGATGTTTTTATTTGTTGAAGTGGATGCTGTGAGGAGAACGAAATAAAAGAGCCCGAGTTGGGGGAACAACTCGGGCCCGTTGAGAGATACAGCCGTTACCTCCCGATAAACGGCCATCTCCTAAATATTGTTATGTCGATCTGTCCAGACATGACGAAGGCGTCGAGATGAAAGGTTGGCCTCATACACTCGTTCATGACACCTTCGCATAGTCTCACATTATTTTGTCAGCAGCATCTTTCGTGTTTTGACAAAAAGATTTTTTTGGCCGTCTGCAGAGAGAGCTGTGAGTCGATAAAAATATATCCCGGTAGCAAGTCCGCTGGCGCTGAACTCGACCTGATGCGCGCCAGCTTGTTGCTGTCCGCTCTGGAGGACGGCAACAGATTGACCTATCGCGTTAAAAACCTCGACTGTAACGCTGGCAACTTCCGGCAAAGCATAGGAAATCCGCGTTGTTGGGTTGAACGGATTTGGAAAATTTTGTGAAAGATTGAATGACGAAGGAAGTTCATCCTTTCCGGTGAAAGTACCGTCAGAGTGTGACTTGGCAGCCGTCTGTGAACCTCCGACAAATCGGATGTCGTCGACGAAATACGTTTTCGATGTCCCACTGACCTCCAGAATGTCGAATCGATGAATGGCGTACCGGTTTGGGTTCAGTTGGTTCATTGGAATTGAAATCAGCTTCCAGGTGTTTGCAGGGACGGACCCTCCGTTCACTCTTGGAAATGAGTTGCCAAGGTCATTCTCGAGCAACACATTGATTGAGACTCCGGACGGACCGCCGTGCACGTAGAATTCGAAGTCTGCATACGAGAGTGGGTCCACTCCCGCCGATGAGCCCCAGCTCCCATGGTGGAGGCTCAACGCTCCCCACGATTTCTGAACAACTTTTATGGAGGCGACACCCGAGTTCTTTTGTTCCGTGCTGTTAAACGTGACTGTGGCACTCCAGGAGGCGTTAATCCATGGGGTTTGCACTGCATCCTGGTACACGATCATGTCGTTTGACACGTTGAGGACCGAAACAGTTGCGGACACAGAGGTCTGATTGCCGGCTGAATCCCGCGCAACAGCCGTTAGCGTGTGCGATCCGTTGGAAACCTGTGAGGTATTCCAGGAGTAGCTGAAGGGGGCATTTGTTACCTCAGTTCCCACGTTTGCACCGTCCAATTTGAACTGCACACCGACGAGTGACCTGTCGTCGGAAGCATTGGCAGATACATTGATGATTCCGGAGACCGTGGCGCCGTTGGTTGGAGCCGTAAAAGCAACTGACGGAGCTGTTGTGTCGGGTGCGGAAACGGTTGTGAAGCTTGCCACGCCGGACCAGCTGCTGGTACCGCTGCTGTTGGTGGCGTTGACGCGCCAGTAGTAGGTTGCGTCGTTCATAAGGTCGCTGACGGCCAACGATGTCGTAGTGACAGCAGATTGGTTTACGACCGTCGTTGAAAACGTGCTGCTCGCAGAAACCTGTACTTGATAGGAAGATGCATTCAGCAATGTATTCCAGGCCAGGGTTGGGTTGATCGCAACGTCAGTTGTTCCGTTTGCGGGAGATGCCAACGTTGGGGCTGTCGGTGTAGCAACAGTTCCGGTCAAACGCAGGTTGTCAACATAGAATGTTTTGGTCGAACCGCTCACCTCCTGGATGTCGACGCGGTGGATCGTAAGATTGTTTGGGTTGAGCTGGCTCATAGGTATAGAGATAACTGTCCACTGACCGGCAGGAATTGTGCCGTAGTTCACTTTTGGAAATGACT
>JACPSI010000099.1 GCA_016193365.1 Ignavibacteriales bacterium | reverse complement strand
GAATTGCTTTTCTTTGATCCGAGATTTTATTGTTTCCCCTTCAACGTATTCCATCACGATAAACATATTGTCGTCATTTTCTTCGATGCCATAAATCGTGCAAATGTTAGGATGATTCAGTGCTGCCGCAGCTTTGGCTTCTTGGAGGAAACGAGCTTTATCTTGTTCAGAAGCGGAAAAATTATGTGGCAGGAATTTCAGCGCAACGAGGCGGTCGAGTCTCAGGTCTTGGGCTTTATACACCACGCCCATGCCGCCTTCGCCCAATTTCTCCAAGATGCGATAATGAGATACTGTTATGCCAATCATGGATTAATCAAGGATAGGTAAATTGGGCTCCTGCCTTCGCTATCGCTTCGGCAGACGGGCCGGTGGACAAGCCCGCCTTCGACGACTTGCCCCGAAGAATTCGGGGGCTTTTCGAGAATCTTGTAGTGAGAAATCGTCTGGCCGATCATGGTTCATCCCAATGTCATTTACTTACGCAAATTCTCCATCAAAACTAATTTCCCCTGAAATTCTCTGGCAGCAAAAACGATCTCCTTCCCGTCGTAGCTCATATTAAAGGATCCTGTCTGCACAGGTATCTCGTCCTTAAGGCGCTCCTCTGTTCCTGTCGCAAGTGTCAGCATCCAAACCTCCTCACGTGTCTTATGATAGATTGCAAATCTTCTGCTATCATCGGCCCGAACATTGGTCTGGTCTGATATTTTCATCGTGTCAATTTTTGTTCCTTTCGAGGAAACAACGTACAACCCTCCTCGGTCGGCGTCGTAATCTCGGAACATTATCGAATGACTACCTCCGATCGGAATTGCGGTGGGAAAATCTTTATTGAATGGCTTCGGTTCGCCTCCATATATTGACGCTAGCCACCGTGCACCTAGATTGACAGCCAGCAAGGAGTCTGAGCTTATCCAAAGAGGGGTGCGCCCCCTGCAAATAACTCTGGGAGTTGCCTGTCCAATCATGTCGAGAAGATAAATCCTTGTGGAATCAGTAGGTTCAGAAACCAGCCGGGAGTCATAAGCAATCCATTTTCCGTCTGGCGACCATCGAGCATTACCAGAAATCTGATCACCAGAGGTAAGTTGTCTCCTGTTTTCTCCCGTACGATCGATCGCGTAAAGGTGCGTTACTTCGTTTAGTGGATCGGGATTAATTTGGAAAACAATTTTCTGATGATCGGGCGATAATGAAGGGAAAACGGGCAAATTATCATCAAACGTAATTTGTTTTACGTTACTTCCATTGGCATCAGCAACAAAAATGTGAGCCACAACAAGTCGTTGGAGATAAACAAGTTTATTTCCATCAGCCGTTATTTTCATCCCGATGTCCGGTCCGCTTCCTTTCGTAAGCTGAACCGACTCTCCTCCTGTCGCTGAGACAATCCAGAGATTTGCATTACCACCTTTATTTGAGGTAAAAAGGATTTCATTCTGAATTGTCCAGCACACTTCGTCGAGATTTTTCTTATCAAAAGTCAACTGACGTTCCTTACCACTCTTCAATTCACGAGTGAAAACCTCCGAATAATCCTCGCGGAAGTGTCTTGCCCACGCGACTGATTCTCCGTCCGGCGACCACGCCACTGTAGCAGTTCCGCCAGGTACACTTGCCGTATCAATGAACTCGATACGATTGTCGCTTCCATCAGGCTTCACGCTCCAAATTTCTGGCTTACCCGACTTACTGAACCCGCCGCGCTTGAAATATCCAATGCGCTTACCACCAGGATGCCATCTCGGCGTCGTGCCAACTTCAGCAACCCTCTTGCTCACACCACCTTGGGAGGAAACGACAAAGGTTTCTTCTATTCCCGTTTTTGGGTTTTGACTATTGTAAGCGATAATACTCCCGTCGGGTGAAATATCCAAGTACGAAATAAACCCCCTCGAATCGGTAGTTACACGTCGCGGCTCGCCGCCCGAGACATTCATCCAGTAAATCTCCCATTGATCCTTGGCATCAGCCGCAGGAAATGCAACCCAATTACCGTCGGGGGAAAGTCCAGGGTAACCAACTTGCGTGAAAGGAATCTTGAGAACACGCGTTGTTGCATTGGGATTGATTTCTAACTTGCTCTTTGGGAAAAACAG
The DNA here is from genome assembly GCA_016193365.1 of Ignavibacteriales bacterium. Lineage (GTDB taxonomy): Bacteria > Bacteroidota > Ignavibacteria > UBA10030 > UBA10030 > JACQPT01. The sequence goes on along the minus strand of JACPSI010000099.1, from coordinate 15,200 downwards.
AACGAATCCTATAATGATGAAAGCTAAGGCTGTGGTAAGACCAACCCATAGTTTAGTCTTTGAAGCAGGAGGGGCCGCAGTAGTTAGCTGCTCCGCTGTTGGTGTTGGTACGGGCATCACTCGTGAGACGCGAGATGTTTGCTTCTGAGCGCGGCGCAGGTCACGAACCATTTCGGCGACTGTCTGATAGCGATCCTCGGGTTGCTTCTCAAGCGCAGTGTTCAATACGTGAAGAAGTTCAGAGGAGGCATTGGGGACGATCTGTTGAATGGATTCAGGTTCTTCATTGACGATGGAGTACATCATTGCTGCATCATGTTCACCGCGGAATGGCAATCGTGCGGTCAACATTTCGAAGAGTACAATACCACAGGAGAAGATATCCGACCGCCCGTCGGTTTCGCGGCCCTGGATCTGTTCCGGCGACATGTAGCCGAGCGTCCCGACTGTGCTCGTTGCTTTCGTAAGCTTGAGCGAACCCTTCAATTTCGCGAGGCCAAAGTCCATCACTTTGATCTGGTTCTTCTTGTTCACCATAATATTATCGGACTTGATATCACGATGCACGATACCCTTTGCATGCGCCTCTTCAAGCGCCTCTCCGATTTGGATGCCATAGGTTATGGCCTCTTTGACCGGTATCGGGGCCGGAGCGAACTTTTCCCGCAACGTCACACCATCGACATACTCCATGACGATGAACTGTTCATCGCCGTCTTCTTCGATGCCATGGATTGTGCAGATGTTCGGATGGTTCAATGCTGCTGCAGCTTTGGCTTCCTGGAGGAATCGCGCTTTTTCAGCATCGTTGGTTGTCAGGTGATGAGGGAGGAATTTGAGGGCAACGAAGCGATCGAGCTTGGTATCCTGCGCTTTGTAGGCCACGCCCATCCCGCCCTCGCCGAGTTTTTCGAGAATCTTGTAATGGGAGATGGTTGTTCCGATCATAAAGCTATGTGTTCAGGTCCCGACTAAAAACAGTCGGGATTCTGAAAATTGCATCTGCTCGTTAAAAACACTCGCAGGCAATTTTCGAATTCGGCCAATCATTTTTCCAATCCCATTTTCTTCAGGAGTGCGGTGTACTCCGGGTAGCCGGAACGAACAGGGTCGAGCTTGGGTTCAACGCGGAGAAAAGTCAGAAGATAGGAGCGTTCCTCGTACGCTCTCTCAAGCCATGTCAAAGCCTCATGGTTCTGACCGAGACCAAGGTAAACGGTCGCGAAATCATACGGGGGTACGTGGCGTCGTCGCGAAAGGACTTTCAACTCGGCAAGCGTTTGTTCTGCCTCAGCCTTCCTTCCCGACTTTGCAAGTCCAAACGCGAGCGCAGCAATGACTTCGGGGATCTCTGCTAAAGCTCGTGCTGCCTGAAACTCTTTCAGTGCCTCGTTCGTCATTCCCCTCTCTTCATACGCCCGGCCCAACACTACATGCGCTAACCAATAGTTCGCATCCATAACAAGCACCTTTTGTAATACATCAATGGATTGGTCATACTGACGGGCATAGTAGTACACCCACCCCAAATCGGTGCTGATTTCCATTGAGAGGGGATCAAGCTCTTGGGCCAGCCGCATTTCCCGTATCGATTCTGGAAAACGACCAAGGGCCGCCAGGAAAAAACCGTAGAATCCACGGGTTCTCGCGTCCCGAGGGTTGAGCCTGATTGCCTGCTGGAATGCTCTCTCCGCGGCTTGCCAATCCCAATTGTAGGTGGTAAACGCAAGACCCAAAAGGGCGTGTGCATCGGCAAGGAGACTATCGAGTTGTAAAGCCTTCTGCGCTGCTTGTACCGACTTGGGCATTACTTCCTTCGGGGGGAAATGCCAATCGGCGAGACCAACCATATAAGCATAGCTCAATCCAACATAGGCTTTGGCAAACGAAGGGTCAAGTTCTAATGATCGGTTGAAGTAGTCAATCCCCCGGAGGACAGCGTCTTTCGTCAATTTTTCCGTTTGAAAAGAGGCTTTGAGATAAAGTTGGTACGCCTCTACACTCTCTGTATAGCGTTTAGTAACTGCAGACTTCTGCCCGCTTGTAAGGTTCACCTTTAACGCCTCAACAATGGCATTCGAGACATCATCCTGCACCACAAAAATATCTTTCAGTTGCCGGTCGTAATCTTTTGCCCAGAGATGGAAACCATCTTCTGCTTTTATCAACTGCGCTGTCACGCGAATTTTGTTACCTGCCTTACGAACACTCCCTTCGAGAAGGTGTGCGACGCCGAGTTCCTGTGCAATTTGACGGGCTGTCTTGTCTGTGTTCTTAAACTGCATCACTGAGGTTCGTGCGATGACTTTTACATTCGGCAGGTTCGTGAGGTTGGTGATGAGCTGCTCGGTCATCCCGTCGCAGAAGTACTCCTGCTCTTTATCGGCACTGATGTTTTTGAACGGCAAAACGGCGATGGAGTTTCGCCACGTCGTCCCGGTCTCGCCGTCCGAAACCCCAGAAAGTGATAACTTATTCGCGTCTGATGTACTCGTCGATTCAAAACCCATGTTTTTCAGTACCTGACGAAACTTCGGATCATCGTGGAGTCTTTCAAATCTCGGATCCCAGCTGATATGAATCAGATAGCTGGATCGCTCATTGTAAGCTTTTTCGAGCCACTCGAACGTTCGTTCGTTGTCGCCCAGACCGACATAGATCGATGCAATATCATATGCCGAGACGTATGTCTTCTTTGATTGTTCCAACAATCTTGTGAGGATGCTACGCCCCTCTGCAGTACGACCCGAGACGGCATAGGCATGCCCCAGTGCCCCTTGAGCCAGGGAACTGCCGCCGGAGTACTTGACTGCGAGTTGGAATGCAGCAATTGCTTCTCTGTATTTCTTCTGTTGCTCGTAACACCAACCGAGGATGATATGCCACCAGAAACCCTCAGGATCGAGCTTTAGGCCCTCATGAAGTTGGGTAATTGCCTTCTCGTATTGTTGTGCCGACATGTAGTGCCAACCAAGACACGCCGTGAGAATAGGCGTGAAGGGATCAATCTCAACCGCCCGCCTGCTTTCTTCTAACGCCTCGTTGTTACGGCCCATCGCCATCAGGTAGTGGGCGTAGTCATGGCGAATATCAGAATGGCTTGGGTTGAGGTCGAGAGCCCGTTTGAACTCTTGCTCGGCTCCTGCCCAATCCCATTCATAGTTAAGCTTTATGAGAGCGATAGCGCCATGTGCTTCCGGTAATGTCTCGTCGAGTCCACTCGCCTTGAGTGCTAGTTCTTTTACCTTAGAAAATGTTTCATTTGGAGGGGAGAAGCCAAAGAACGCCATCAAGTATTGCGACAAAGCCAAGTCGGCATAGGCGCCGGCGAAGTTTGGATCGAGCTGAATGGACTTCTCGAGACTCTGCATTCCTCTTTCAAATTCCCCTGTATTGAGCGAATAAGTTCCGCGGAGATACTCCTCATAGGCTGCCGGAACCACTGAACGCTTGCGGCCAACGGTTACTTGTTCTTGGGTTCTCAGTTGTGGCTTGATTTCTTCCACGATGGCGCTCGTCAACGCATTCTGGAGCTGAATCGTTTCGCGCACATCGCGATTAAACGTTTGCGACCAAAGCTGACGTTCGCTCGGCGCGGAAAGAAGACGCGCCCGCACCTGAACCTGATTCCCCGACCGCAATAAAGAGCCTTCCACCACAGCATCTACATTTAACTCCTTTGCTATTTGTGCCAACGGTTTCTTTTCCTTTTTGTACTGCATCACCGAGGTGCGTGAGATGACTCGCAACGCGCTGATTTTTCCGAGGTCAGCTATCAGAGCATCGGTCATGCCATCAACGAAGTATTCCTGAGTTGCGTCTCCAGAAAGATTCTCAAATGGCAGGACGGCAATAGATTGAATGGTCTCTTCTTTTCCTCTGAACAGCGGGAGAGCTAGAAGCACAACCAAAGCGAGGGCCATCACAACACCAGCATACATGAATGATTTGCTTCTTAGAAGAAGGAAAGGTTTCAAGGGGACAATTGCTTTTCCGATTTGACTCTTGAGCTTCCGCAAGTCCACCATAAGCTCATCGGCATGCTGGTACCTTCCAGAAGGATTTTTTTCAAGACATTTGTGGACAATTCGTTCCATCTCCAGCGGTATTCCACTGCGAAGTGCTGTCAATGGTTGAGGATTCTCGTTCAGAATAGAGTAGACGATCGCTTCGTTATACTGGCTCCTAAACGGAAGCTGTCCTGTGACCATCTCGTAGATCACCACTCCGAGCGACCAAATGTCTGACCTGTGATCAACCTTTTCTCCTCGTGCTTGCTCAGGAGACATGTAAGGGACAGTCCCGAGAGTCGAACCGGTTTTTGTCAACTTACTTGTCCCCACGCTTCGGGCTAAGCCAAAGTCCATGATGATTGCACGATCCTTCTCCGTGACGATAATGTTACTGCTCTTGATATCGCGGTGAGTAATGCCTTTTTCGTGTGCGGCCTGCAGTCCTTCAGCAACTTGAGCGGCGATATCGAGCGCTTCCTCAATTTTCAATGGACTCTTCCCAATTTTCTTGCTCAGAGACTCACCGTCGTACATCGCCATGACGATAAAGAGTTGGCCGTCGGGCGTTTCGTCGACCTCGTGAACGTTGCAGATGTTGGGATGGTCGAGCGAGGATGCAGCTTTCGCTTCTTGAATGAAGCGCTGCTTATCTTTCTCGTCGGTGGCGAGATGCGGTGGGAGGAATTTCAGCGCAACGAGGCGGTCCAGCTTCAAATCTTGGGCTTTGTAAACCACACCCATCCCACCCTCTCCGAGCTTTTCAAGAATCTTATAGTGGGAAATTGTCTGTCCAATCATGGAATACCGCTCCCGCTACAAAGCAGCGGGATCCTGAAATTTTCAGCCACTCGCTTTAAAACGCTCGTGGGAAAATTTCGGACTTCGCCGAGCTTTTCGAGGATCCTGTAATGAGAGATGGTTTGGCCGATCATAAGAATTTCATCTCATTGCGAGCGTTTTCCAGTGAAGCAATCTCACCTCCGTGACCGAATGAGATTGCTTCGTCGCTGAGAAACGCTCCTCGCAATGACATTTGGTGGGATATGGTTTGGCCGAGCATATCAAAACAAAGACATCCTGAGTGGAGTCGAAGGATGCACAAAGCTGGGACCATGGTTCGACTCCGTCCACCATGAGCTTGATTTCTTTTGCTTTTGATGACCTATCCGGATTGTGATTTTTCCGATCAAGGATTTTTCTTCTACGTTACAGCCGACCCCTTTTTTTCACCGTCGAAAGGGAAAAAGGAAGTCGATTAGATCTGTACATGCAGGTCCGTCTATTTCTTCTTCACGTCTGCCTGCCAGTTTAAAACCAACGTGATGGGCGGGGATTGTGCTGTTTCTCCAACTATGGTATTCACGAGAAAGCGCTGACCGTCTGCAGTCACGTCATAGCCGTTAACGTTGAAGTTTGCACCTCTGAAAGCATTGACGACGAAAAGTTGCCGAACAGCGCCAACCTCGATCGCCGAGCGGCTCATCCGAACTTCGGCGGCCATCACCGCATTGTTATCTGTTATGAAAAAGATTTCTTTCCCGTCACGACGCCAACGGGGCCAGGAACCGCCTGCCGTCGAAACCTGCGTTGGTGCCCCGGGTTCTGGAAAGGGGCGGACGTAAATCTGAAATCTTCCCGACTCATCCGATTCATACGCAATCCATTTCCCGTCCGAAGAGAACACTCCGCGCCTCTCGCTAAACTCTGTTTGTAGGAAAATTTTGGGCTTTCTATCACCCGTATGCGGCAAGACCCACAAATCTGGTCGTGTTTCGCCCGCACTTACTTCAGTATAGACAAGATATTTTCCATCCATTGACCAATCAGTTGGATACTTGTTGTTCATTGATTCAAACAGAACTTCTTCATTCACGGCTCCACTTGATATTCGTTGATACAGATCCGCGGAGCCTTTTCGAAATGAGTCAAACACGATGCGGCTCCCGTCAGGAGACCAGACTGGATCCCGATCGATCGCGGGATTGAAAGTAAATCTCGTCCAGATATCGCGCGCGAAATCAACGAGCCAGATATCGAAACCGGTGTTCGATTGAGGTTCGACCACTTCAACGGCAACGCGTCGATTGTCCGGGGAAAGTCGAAAGCGAAAGTAGCTACCGGGTTTGCGAATAGAACCGAGTGGCTTGCCCTTACGGTCGAACCAGGTGAATTGCGTCCCCGCTTGGACGCCGCCGACCTGATAAACAAGAACGCCGTTCTGTGAAACGGAGAAGACTGCGCTGCTCGCTATCGCAACGAATTGAATCTGTTCGGCGATCGGAAAAGCATCTCCCGTCAGTTGAAGACGCGCAGCATCGAAAGGCTGCGCCATAAGCGACTGTTCGCGAAGATAAAGCAAATGACCCCCAGCATATGCCACGTTCGAACTGGCATGAAACAGCAACTTGCTCTCCTCTGTTGAATCGAGTGAAGCGACATGAATTGCATCGGTTTCACTCGATCCAGAAGGCGCTGTGCGGGAAAGAAAAAGAATGTGCTTGCCATCCGGCAGGAAATGAGGCCAGCGGTGACCACGTTCACTTCGTGAAGTATCTAATGTTGTGATGATCGTTGCAACTCCGCCCGCCGCCGAAACGCGGGAAAGAGGTCTGGATGTGCCGGAGGTGAAAACAATGACACCATCTTGGTTCCATGATCCTCCCCGACCTGCAAGCGCTTCACAGATCGTCTGAGGGGGACCGCCTGAGGTTTCGATTTTTCTTAACTTGCCGCCGGCAAAAAATCCTACATGGCGGTTATCTGGCGACCAGAAGGGATACTCGGCGCCATCGGTGCCGCTCAGAGGTTGGCCCGAAAGCGCACTCAATGACCGAACCCACAAAAGAGTTTTGCCTATGGAATCTCGAGCGACAAAAGCCAGCATACGGCCATCGGGCGAAAGTGCGATGTGGCTGCCGTTCACTGTGTTAATGAGCGTCGCCTTGTCCGGTGGCAGAATGGTGGAGCGAAAACTTCTCACCTCAACTGGAGTATCAAGGAAATGAATGATGGCGAATACCAAGGCAATGACCAAGAAGAATCCTGCGGCGGCTGCAAAGAGAAGTTCGCGGCTCCGTAATCCGAGAAAAACTTTCGGAGGCTGATCCTCAGACATCTTTGGGACATGGCGAGCAGCTGTCACCCTGCTTACTCGCGTTCGGCTAGATTCCCGTTTGAATCGTCTGAGTTCCTTCGCAATTTCTGCGACAGACTGATACCGCTCTGAGGGCTCCTTCTGCAGAGCTTCAAGCACGATGGCGTCAATTTGCGGATCAATTTCACCTCGGATGCTCGAGATCGGCTCCGGGTCGACATTGACAATCTCGTATGCAATCGCAGTCTCATGCGCGGCTTTGAAAGGTGATTGGCCGGAGAACAGTTCATAGAGCACGACGCCCAGCGAAAAAATATCTGTACGATGATCCGTCTCTAGACCTTGCACCTGCTCAGGCGACATGTAACCCGCTGTTCCTACTGTGCTGCCTTCTTTGGTCAGTCTCGATGCACCTTTGAGTTTTGCGAGCCCGAAATCCATAATTTGCACACGGCCATCTTTGCGAACCATGATATTCTCGGGCTTAATGTCTCTGTGCACAATGCCTTTTTCATGTGCTGCTGCCAATCCATCGGAAAGCTGAATACCGATATCGATGGCTTGTTTTAATGGCATATTGTTCTTCATTTCCTTGAGAGTCCTGCCCTCGACATATTCCATGACGATGAAGTATTGAGCGTCGTGTTCCTCCACGCCGTAGATAGTGCAGATGTTGGGGTGGCTGAGTGCCGCGGCAGATTTTGCTTCCTGGGTGAATCGAACTTTGTCGTCGCTGGAGGAGGAAACATGGGGTGGGAGGAACTTCAGTGCGACGAGGCGATCAAGTGTCGTGTCCTGAGCTTTATACACCACTCCCATCCCTCCTTCCCCAAGCTTTTCTAGAATTTTATAATGGGAGATCGTCTGCCCGATCATACACCATGCCTCCGCCATTCCGCCAAAAAACGGCGGCCTGCTCGCCTGCCTTCAGGAGAACTACAAAGGCGGGCAGTTCGTAGGCCGTTTTGGGACATGAGAGGATAGCTCACTGGAACACGTCCTCAACCATGACCAGTTTCGTTAGCGTGTATCGATCCAGATACACGACCTCTTTTCCATCGTGACTCAGGCTTATGAAGGATGCGCGATCGACACCGTCGTACTTCCCGCGGACGGGTTGATGCCGTCCGTCCGGCAAACTCACCCGCCAGACTGTTCCTTTCTCCGGAACGTACAAAAACGATTTCCGGTCTGCAGCCAGTGAATAGGGAAAACTATAAATCGTTACCACGGGCGGGGGCTCGAGGATCTTACGGGGTTCGGCTTTGGCCGCATCTGTAGAGTGGACAATCCAGATGCCCTGCTTGCCTTTGCGGAGGTCGTAGAAAAGAAGTCGACCGCCTGCCACTGGCGCCGCCCAGGTTGAGTCGAGATGAACCTGTTCCGCCGGGGATCCAGAGAGATGGTATCTCCAGCTCCCCGTTGGTCTCCAGACGATGAGCGTCTGAGGATCCTGCCACAGGAACGGAACACCGTGTCCCAAAAGCTTCGGCTGCGCGGGATTTACGACTTCGACAACATACACCTTTAAGGAATCGCGGGGCTCGGTAACATGCCGCGATGTGTAAGCGATCTGCGTGCCGTCGGGAGACCAGCGGGCATTGCCTGCGATTTCCTGTCCCCTGCTGATCTGCCTCCGGTTCGCGCCATCGTGGTCAATGATGTAGATATGACTCACGTAGCGCGATGGATCCGCTTCGCTCATCTCGTAGGCAATCAGTTTTCCGTCAGGGGAAAAAGAGGGAACCCACACACTTCGTTCATCGTACGTCACTTGTCTTGTTTCCGAGCCGTCCAGCCGGCCTCGCCAGATGTGGCTGGCGAGCTGGGATTGCTTGTAGACCAGTTTGCGACCGTCACCAGATGGGCTGGCTCCGACATCCGGTCCTGTGCCTCTGGTGATTTGAACCGGCGCGCCGCCGGAGGGAGTTGTCATCCAGAGGTTCGTGTTCCCTGTAATGTTTGAGGAAAAAATCATGTGATTACTCTTCGTCCAATTGACATCACTGACGACCTTCTTATCAAAGGTAATCTGTCTCTCTTCGCCCGTTGTCAAACGGCGGATAAGAAGCTCCCGATACGATCCTTCAAATGTCCGTATCCACGCGATGGACTTCCCATCGGGAGACCATGAGAAACCAAAGGCATCGCGCTTCTGGACATGATCGGAGAATTCCAAACGGGGCTCGGTTCCATCAGGGTTGACTGTCCAGAATTCGTACACACCAACAGTAGCCGTGTAGGGATGTTCGGCACCTGGAGTTCGGACGAAACCGATGCGTTTGCCGTCCGGTCGCCACCGCGGAGCGTAGCCCCTTGCGATTTTCCATGAGGGACCTCCAAGCGAAGAAACGACCTGCACATCCGACCCTTTTTCGCTGTAGCTAGAGAATGCAATGTGGCTCCCATCAGGCGAAATTTCGGGGCGGGGAAATACCAGCTGGGGGAATACCTGTAAGAATGACCCAAACGTGATCCGTCTTGGTTCGCTCCCTGAAGCATTCATGAAGTAGATGTCCCATGTTCGCCGCTCGTACGCAGCAGCGAAAGCGATCCAGTTTCCATCGAGCGATAGGGAAGGAGCCGAAAGCTCTTTGAAAGGTATTTCCAATGTCCGGAAGGCCATGTTGGGATTGAGGCGGGCGGAGTCTACAGAGGGCAGTGTGAGAAAGATGACAGCGACAGCAGCAATCATGAGGATTGCGGCGGCAATCCATAGGGCAATCGTCCGCTTGCGGGAAACAGGCGCCTGGATGTGTTCATGTGATGGGGTCGTCAGCTCCGCGCCTAATCGGCGACTGATCCTTAAGGTTGTCTTCTGCATTCGGCGCAGTTCACTCACAAGGTCGGCGACGGACTGATATCGGTCCTCCGGATCCTTTTCGAGTGCCCGCAGGATGACCCGTTCGAGATCGGGCGGGGGATCGGGCAGATGTTTTTGGAGAAGCTCAGGTTCTTCGTTGAGAATCGAATACATCAGCGCTGCTTCGTGCTCGCCTCGAAAAGGCAATTTCCCTGTCAGCATCTCAAACAATACGACCCCGAACGAGAAGATATCGGAGCGATTGTCCGTTTCACCATCCTGAATCTGTTCCGGCGCCATGTAGCCAAGCGTTCCAGCCGTGCTTGTGGCTTTCGTCAACTTCAGAGAGCCTTTCAACTTCGCCAGGCCAAAATCCATCACCCTAATCTGATTCTTGGCGTTCACCATGATGTTGTCGGACTTAATATCACGGTGGATGATACCCTTGTTATGCGCCTCTTCCAAGGCCTCTCCGATTTGGATAGCATACGCAACGGCCTCTCGAACAGGCAGTGGGCCGGGGGCAAATTTCTCTCGAAGTGTCACGCCGTCTATAAGCTCCATGACAATGAATTGCTCATTGTCGCCTTCTTCAATAGCGTGTATGGTGCAGATGTTCGGATGATTCAGAGTTGCGGCAGCCTGTGCCTCTTGCATAAATCGCGCGCGCTCTGTTTCGTTCAGAGTGAGATGTCGAGGAAGGAATTTTAAAGCAACCTCGCGTTTGAGCTTGGTATCATGGGCTTTGTAGACGACGCCCATACCGCCCTCGCCGAGCTTTTCAAGGATTTTGTAGTGAGATATGGTCTTGCCAATCATGGTAAACCGCTCCCGCTTTCGTCCGTCCCGCAGGCGGGACGAGATCTCGATCCGTTGTTCAGGATCGGACTTCGCTTCAGCGGGATCCCCGCCTGCCACGGAGAAACGTGTGCGGCGGGCCGGCTGAAATTTTCAGCCACCCGTTTAGGAGCACTCGTGGGAAAATTTCGGACCTCACCGACTTGCCCGCTATCTTTGTGGCGGGGTTTTCGAGGATCTTGTAATGAGTTATAGTTGTTCCGATCATAGTAATGTTTTCATTTGTTTATCGGGTTATGAATCACTGTTTTTCCATCTCTAAAACGAGCTTCCGTTGCTCTTCGACCCTGGCTCTCATATCGGCAATGATTTCGGTAAATCGCTGATCCTGGTGCACGCTTTGAAGCATCGGGTCACTTTGTGTGGAGCGAAAGTCGCGCCACCCAAGGTTGACCGCTTTTTGGAGCCAGTCGATCCCTTCTGATTTCTTCCCTTCCACCGCTGCGATGGCTGCAAGCTCGTAACGAATGGCAGCAGATTCTCTGCCACTCTCGACTTCCTTCATATGTTGTGACCGGCTTTCAGCGAGATACTTCTTTCCCTCTTCAAGCTTGCCGAGCTTCAGCAGCGAAAAACCCAGGCCTGTGGCGTTCGACCGAAACGTGAAGTCGCCGAGTTTTATGGACTGAGGAAGGACTTTGACAAAGAGTCTTCGGGCAAGATCGTAGTTCTCCGCAAAAAGCTCAACATTGGCTTTGAAATTCAAACAGATTGGATTGTCCGGATCGAGGGTCAGGCTCTTGTCGACATATTCTCTCGCCTTCCGGATATCTCCTCGGGCAATCGATAACCCGCTCAGGCCTAGCAAGGCGAACACAAAGTCCGGCTGAAGGTCCAGGGATTTGTTGAACCAATGCTCCGCTTTTTCATCTTCCGTCAAAAAGGCATAGATGGCTCCCCGTCCCAGAAAGGTAAAGGGTTCAACCGCGGACAGCTTAGCCTCTTTCGTTGCCCACCGGTAGGCCTCCACAAAATTGCCAAGTTGGAAATTAAGGAGGGAGATATTGCCGACCGCAGGCGTATAATTGGGGTTTCGCTCGACCGACTTGAAGTACGCATCAAGGGCACGATTGATCATTCCTTTCGCCTCATAACACAGGCCGAGAGATTTGTATCCCTCTGCCAGATTTGGATCCAGGGAAATCGCCTTCTCGCTTGCTACGATGCCGGAGTCTACCCAATTCGATGTAAATCCAAACATGCTTGCCCGCTGGCCATAGCAGTCGCCCAAGCCCGAGTACGCGAGGGCATAGTTTGGGTCAAGCTCGAGCGCTTTCTTGAACAGTTCGATCGCGCGCTCGTTATCCTGACGGTGGTAGAGATAGTAATACTGCCGCCCTCTGGTGTAGAAACCATAGGCCTCAACGTTTTCTGTCGGTTTCTTCTCGATGTTCGCTTCCTCCGAGGCCGAGAGTTTTGCATGGAGTGCTCTTGCGATGCTCTTGGCGACTTCGGACTGAATATCGAAAACGTCCTTCATCTCACGGTCGTAACTGTCGGCCCAGATCTGCTCGTCCGTCGAGGCGTCGATCAATTGTCCCGTTATGCGAATGCGGTTACCCCTCCGTCGGATGCTTCCCTGAAGGATCGATGCGACGCCAAGTTCTCTCCCGATTTCCTGCGATTTTTTCTGTGTGCCCTTGTAACGCATGATGGAGGAACGAGAAACGACCTTCAGGTCTCCAATCTTGGAAAGTTGCGTGAGAATGTCCTCGGTCATTCCGTCGCTGAAGGACTCGTCCTGTTCGTTGTCTCCCAGATTAATGAAAGGAAGTACGGCGACAGATTTACGATCTTCGGTGGCTCTCTTTGCGCCAAAATTGAGATTCAATGGATTGAAAGCCACCATAGCGACAATCACAATGGCTATAGCGGTTCCAGCAATGAAATAATTTGTGCGCGTTTTCTGAGGATGAATGAGGGGAGCCGGGGTTACGGTTGTCGATGCCTTCACGTATCCGGCTTTGACATATTCAAGGTTCTTCCTCTCGCGCCTCAGGTCTGCAAGCATGTCATCGACGTGTTGATATCGTTCATCCTTGTGTTTTGCAAGCGCTTTCTCGACGACACGTTCGAAGTCGGGGGAAACCTTCTCATTGAACCGGGCAATGGGTTGAGGATCCTCGTTGATCAGTGAATACATCAACGCCGCATGATGCTCGCCTCGAAACGGAAGTTTGCCCGTGAGCAGCTCATAGAGTACGACTCCGACGGAAAAGATATCCGACCGTTGATCGACTTCTTCACCCTGAGCTTGCTCCGGCGACATATACGCGGCGGTACCGAGGGTTGAGCCCGCTTTCGTCAGTTTCGATGCTCCTTTCATCTTCGCAAGTCCGAAATCCATGATCTTGATCTGACCCTTCTGCGTGATCATCATGTTGTCAGACTTGATGTCGCGATGGACAACTCCTTTCTCGTGTGCCGCAGCAAGTCCGTCGCAAATCTGGATGGCAATATCCAGCACTTTCTTGACAGGGAGAGGCTCGCGCTCTTCGACAAGTTTTTTCAGCGTCCGTCCTTCCACGTATTCCATTGCCAGGAAAAGACGCCCCTTGTGCTCGTTGACCTCAAACATCACGGCGACGTTTGTGTGAAGCAAGGTGGACGCAGCCTTGGCTTCATGGTAGAAGCGTTCTTTTTCGTTGGCGTCGCTGCCGAGGTACGGTGGCAGGAACTTCAGTGCGACGATGCGGTCGAGTTTGGTATCGTGAGCTTTGTAGACTACGCCCATACCGCCTTCGCCGAGCTTTTCGAGAATCTTGTAGTGGGAGATTGTTTGACCAATCATAGGCAGCTCCCGACACAAAGCGTCGGGATCCTCAAATGTTCATCCACTCGCTTTAAAACGCTCGTGGGAAAATTTGGGACTTCGCCGACTTGCCCGCCATCTTTGTGGCGGGGTTTTCGAGAATCTTGCGCCGCTTTTTGGCGTCCCGCCGTATTTTGGCTGGATAGTGGGATATGGTCTGACCAATCATAGGCCAGTCAACAAATGTGAATGGTGAAATATAAGAGAATCGCACCAAGGTGCAAATGCACTCATTCGGGCTGGAATTAACCCGTAGACGAACGTCTTTCATGCAGTCATGTCCTATGTGCCTAACTCATATCCCAGGAAGCGAAAAAGCCAACCCATTCCTGAGTTGGCCTTTGATCGTTTCCCCATTTTCCATTTTTACATTTTATATTTCCTCAGCATCCCCAACCAGATTCTGCGCCGGAGGCGCATGGGCCTTCGGCCATCTCCCAAAACAACAAATTTTCCTTGTTAAGTGCCCCCAACGCGAACATTTCAGATTGTAGATTGTAGAAGGTAGATTTATGTGGGCTAAGGAAAACGCTTTTCAATCTACAATTTTCAATCTACAATCTACAATGTTTAGTGCCCCCAACCGGATTCGAACCGGTGTTCCAAGCTTGAAAAGCTCGTGTCCTAGGCCTCTAGACGATGGGGGCGGAACAGGGCAGATTGTAGATTTTAGATTGTAGATTGAATGGACCTACCGTAATCCTCTCGAGGTAATTAACGATGATGTGAAAATTGCGGTCAATTCATCAGCTTCCTGATGGAGTTTTACCCACTCTGATCCTGAAACCAGATTACTCTCTAATAATACCTCAATCCAATACGCTGACTCGTCTGCCTCTTCCTGCACAGTTTGGAGTTTCGAATTGAATTCTGCTCTTGACCTGGCCCGGCACGATGCGCGGTAGTTAGCTCCAACAGATGTTCCCGCCCGCACAAGCTGATCCGTGATTCTACGACTAACGACAGTCTGAGGAATCGATTCAGCCATTTGTATAACGCAGAGGGCAAACCTCTTCGTCCGCTGCTTTAGTTCTTCCGCATCCATGATACCCCCGTTTGGATGGTAGATTTGAGATTTTAGATGCAGATCATATCCCCGCCAAATCTACAATTTTCAATCTACATTCTGCAATGTTTGGGGTGACCAGAGGGACTCGAACCCTCGACCTCCAGGGCCACAACCTGGCGTTCTAACCGACTGAACTATGGTCACCGTGGTACAATTTCGGATTTCGGATTGACGATTGCGGATTGTAAAAGAACAACTTGCCGGGCCAGAACTCCCAATTCGGCCGGCGAGCGTTTTTCGCGATCAGCTGGCGTTTCCGCCTTCACCGCCTTGTGCCCGCGCTAAAGCTTCGGCGCACAAGTTGGCGGTTTCGGCGGATCCTCAATTTGACGTGAACTTAGCACCACATTTCGAACTCTCGGCTAAGTTCAGTCAAATTGGGACAAGATACGAAAAGCCTGTTACTCTCCTAACAGGCTTCGCCATAAGAAGATACGAAAGGGTCGGCCGAAAGGCAAGGCGAGGGCGGTTCCTCAAAAAACAACTGCAAATCAGCTCATGTCCCAAAGCCCTGTCCGAGAAGTTACCGCAATCTCCGGGTGTTGGAGAAT
>JACPSI010000002.1 GCA_016193365.1 Ignavibacteriales bacterium | reverse complement strand
TCAATCTTTTGCTCTGCGATGTGAAATTCGTGAGAGAATTTCAATTCCCGGACAGGCTTGTCGAACACGTAGGTTGAAACATCCTCGCTGGAGTGGCAATACGTGCAGGTCTTCTCCACCTGTTCTTCATGACATGTTTGGCAATTTTTATGTGTTGCGGTGAGGTTGTCGGATGCGAGTTTGCTTGTCGGAGTAGCGCTGTGGCAATCCGTACAGGAAATACCCGAATCCTTGACGTGAAATTTGTGGGAGAATTTGATGGAGGCTTTCTGTGTCTCATCGACTCCATCAAGCGAGGCGGTTGAGACGCTCAATGTCGCAGCAATGGAGAGCACAACGCTCAGAATCAGATATCCGTGTCTGTTAACGATTTTAGAGAGATGATCGCGCATTTCTCGGGGATCCTACAAAAGGTCCAGACGTTGGAGAAAGAAATAACTGAGCCTTACGAACAGCCTTGTGTCGTTCCTGTAAATCTTGTTTTGAATCCACTGAACCTGCGTGTCCACGGATAATTCGGTAGCGGGACGGTACACAGTGCCCAGGCCCAGGCTCAACGCTCCTTCCAGCGGAGAATTTTCATTGAGCTTGTATCGCGCGTATCCGAGCATCAGCGTCGGCGTGAAGGTGTTGTCAAACACGGGATAGCCGAGGTTCATCGACCCGGAGGTGATTTCTCCGGGGTATCCTGCCCGTGTGGATACACTGAGGCCGGCGTACTTTGAATTGGCTCCCACTGTAATTGTTCTCACATCCTCGTCGTCATAGCTGAGATATCCGAATCGCAGGAAGAACTGCGGCTGGTCGGGCAGGGCGAGCTCAAAGCCGAATTCGTATTCCTTGAGCGTGTTGAACGTGAAGGCGGAAAAAATCGAATTGAAAGAAATCCTCGGCTCGCGCCGGAGAAATTCTCCCGTCAAGTTAACATAGTCGGTCGCTTTGAGCCGCGTAAATAATTGAATTCGTGAATTCTTATCAAACACCAAATCGTAGTCATAGCGCCAGTAGGCGGAGAGCCAGTCTTCATAGTCCACGTTGACGTCGCCGCTTACGTATTCTTCTTCGCGTGCACTGGGTTTGATTTCAACAAGGTACGGATTGAACAGAGAATCGCGTCGGGTTGCGGTGTAGACACTCGGTTGGATCGCGCGCTTCATGTAGCTAAGAGAAATCTGGGCCTCGTCTGCCGGCATGGCGACCACCTGAGCGCCCGTCATGTAGTTGTTTTCCGGATCGGAGATGAACTCAGCCTTCTGCAGGGGAGGCGGAAGGCTTCCATAGTAACCGACGACTTTGAGCTGAGAATCAAACAACTTGAGAGCTGCGCGGCCTCCGTCGATCGTTCCGCTGCCAACGCCTGCGAACACAAACTGCCGCCCCAGACTCACGTCGAGCATTTCAAAAATATTCGTTGCTCGAGCGTATAAGTTGTAGAGACGGTATTGTCCTTTGCCCTTTAGGGGTCCCGCAAAATCGTTGTATCCCTGCCAGTACGTGGAGAAGGCAATGTTGTCGGCAGCCGCGGTGAACTGGACTGTCTGATATCCGAAAAAATGACCTGAGGACTGACCCACGGTATCCTGCTGCTGCCACGCATATCCCGATGTAACAAATCGTGCTTGAATAAATTGAGAGAAAGCATTGCCGGCGGGGAGTGCAAAAGCGACGAACAAAAGGAGTTTTCTCATCGAATAGAGTTCGCTTAACCGCGCAAAAATGGGCAATCCGTGTGCCATCGGTTAGTCACGATTTTCATCGAAATCCTTCCCTTTTCGGACAGTTTTCAATGCCGAATTCCTACGAGTAGGAAAAACTATCGTTCATTTTTTCAACAATTGGGAAACAGGAGTAACTGCTATTACGGAGAGAGTTGCTCGCAGCGTCGCGAACAACATGGACATGGCAAAGCTAACCGATAAAGTACCGTTTCATAGCTAAGCTTTTTCCGTGATGTATAAGAGAATTGAAAACTAAGAACGAGTCCTAAATGATGAGCGACAAGTAAATCATCACTCCAGACAAAAAAGGAGCGGCTAATTTCGTGCCACGGGTGAGAATCTCAGCGTAGGTTTCCTCAGCAGAAGCGAGAAGGAAAAGTGGTTTGAAATGACCAATCCAGTGGTACTGAACTGCAACGAGTAAATGGGTGGCCATGCATGCTCTTCAAGCTCCTCACATATGGGAAACTCCGTCTTAGATTCTGGAAAGAGAGAGTGAGAATCAGAGACGCTTTGTGTTGAGGAATTGAACAGTGGGAGTTTCAGATATGATAGTATGAATCTGACGATTAATAGAAAAAAGGGCGGCCGTGAAAAGAAAAACAAAAACCGACCATCAATCGCACAAGGAAGTATGGCAATGGAGATTTGCCTTCCCATCTCGTATGAACAAACTGTCGAACCATCATGAGAGTTTGTGTCAGAATCTGTACGTCATGGTCAAGTATCCGACATGCGCTTCGTAGCTCGGCGCCAGATAACTCCCCATCGAGACGAGGCGATTTCCCCAACGTTCGTCCCGCGACGAGTCACGCAGCATGAACTCGCTTCCCACGCGCTCAACCCAGGGTCCGACAGGCTCCTGCACCCAATCCTGAATGACGTATCGGCTGTAAAGATAGTGTAAACCCAGCACCAGGTTCTGCACCACGTTGTAATCCAAGGAGGCATTGACGACAGACTGGCTATACTTGATTGTTCCGGGATCGTTGAACCCAAAAGCAAACGTTTCCCAGGCACGTCCGAGTTCTGCGGGATCGGAGCCGAAGCCCGAGTATTCGATGTCCACAGTGGCGAGAGAGAGGCTGAAATCGGTGAGAAGCCGGAGTTTGCTGGGAATAATTTCACACGCGATGCCTACGCCCACTGTGTTCGTGGCCTCCATTGTGCGGGCGTCGTAAAGACCTCCGGGATCGGTCCAGGGACCGAGAGCAGTGGGTCCTTGAATGGTGGGTTCGCTAGGCTCGTTCCTGAAATTTTCGTTAAAAACCAAACCACGTTGATCGGAAAGACCTTGCTCCCGGTCGACAAACGTGTTGATTGTCCATTGTTCCGCCGGGACAAACTGAATATTCAAAAGGAAATTCTGCCGCTTGTCCCCAAGCAGCCCAAGCTGCTTCCCTGGCGTAAGCGCATTGGCATCGGCAGGGGTAGGCAACGTAACCGTCGTACCCGCCAGCGGAGCAACAGGCCCAACGTCGGAAGCGAAGTCATCGTTGCGATAACGATACGAAGCGTTCAGGTCGAGACCCTCAAAGACGACGAACGCAGTCGAGAACTTGACCTCATTCCGTTTGCGATCAGTCACATCGAACCGGCGAAGATCGGGGTGGTTGCCGAAGAGAAATTGTGGATTGTCCACATCGTTGGCACCCTCAGCAAAAGTGTACCAGAAGAGATCGTTCGTGACCTTGTAGTCGTATTTATCGCTTCGGCGATCTCCAAAGCGGTACTCCGCCGCAAGTGAAAGGGTGTTGAACGGTCGCGTCCGCACGGAGAGCTCGAAAATGTTTTCATCGGTAGCGGCCTCACGGAAGTCCCGATTGATGCTCTCGCGCGCAAACCCCACACCCAGCGTAGTGCGCAAAGAAGAAAACGAGTTCCTTACATCAAGGCCGAACTTCAGCTTGTCGAACGCGTAGGGATGATTGAGCACCTTGTTCTTTATGTTCACAGAACCGTTGGTATTAGATGCATCCTGGGTCACATATTGCCACCGCTCTGTCGGCGTGTTGTTCTTCAACTTGTAGTAGCGAACGAAGGGGCGCACATTCAGTTGATCGAAAGGGTTCATCGTGTAGTCCAGGTCGAACCTTATGGTTTGCATGTCGGCTCCGGCACGGTCACGCGGTAATTTCTTTGGATCATTCCAGGAAAGGCCGTCCCCTGTCAGATTTCCGCCAAGTGTGCTTGCACTATACGGGAGGAGCACTTCATTCTGACGCAAGAGTGCAACAACGGCAGTCGTGGTCAGGCGGCTATCGAGAGGGAGGTCGAAACCGGCGGAAAGCGAGAAAGTGTGAGAGAAATTATCCGGAGCGAGTGCTCGCTGCCCGAAGTTTGAAACGTTGCGAGGGGTTCCGGCAAGGGTAGCAATGTAGTCCAACCCAGCATCCGGATCAAAATAGATATTCTCCCAGCGCAGGACATCGATCCTATTGTCGAACATCGAATAGAGATAATTGAGTTGTACCTGGAATTGGGTTTCAACATAATCCGCGCCGGCATGTATCTCTTGAGTGGTGTAATCAACAGGTTCGGGAATCTGGATGTTCATCGTACGCGGCGGCCGGTCACCAAGGGGACCATAGGTCACGCGGGTGCCGTTCCGACGCTCGTTCAAATATGAGAGACGGAAATTGAACCCGCCGACTTCCATCACATTCAGAGTTGCCGTGGTGCGGTCGCGCTGTGTCGTCAGCCCTACGGGTCTCAAATACGTTTCCAGATACTTTGAAATGATAGCGTCATTGATTGCCATTTGACCCACAGTCGGTACTAGCGAAGGTGTGCCATTAGTTGTGTCGGCATCTTTGATGATTGGTACCTGTGCCGACACAGTGAACAACCCTCCGCCCCGATTGATATACGGCGTCATCGCTTTGTTACTGAGGTGATGAGGAGTTTCGTTGTGATCGATCACGACATTCCAACGGCTTGTGAGACTGCCTAAACGAACGAAGATGTTCTGGTCGTCACGCAGCAACTTCTCCCCCTTGAAATCCAGAAACCAACCGTCCTCGGGTTGTAGGAAGTCTAACCGCAGTCCGTTGACATAGAAACCATCGCGCAGATCACGGTATTCGTTGAACTTGCTCGAATTGGTACTCAGGCCGATCTGACGGAGGCCGGGTGTCTGTTCTCCGGACATCTGGACCTGATCCTGTGCCAACGCCTGAAAAGCCACAATGGAGCCGAGAAGAATCGTTGTCACACTGTAGGATGTTGTTTTCATTTTCTATGGCCCTCATTATCTGGTAAATCGTGCGCCTGATGGATGGTTGGAACCATGCACTGCCGAGTGGCAATTGACGCAACCGTTCCCATACGGTGTGCTGACACGGTTGTAGCGATATTGATTGACATGGCCCCCGTACTGATGGCAGGTGACGCAGAGAGACGCGCTTTGAGTGACCAGGAGACTCCTGTTGTTCGAGCCGTGCGGTTGATGGCAGGTCAGACAGTTCTCCCGAGCCGGCGCATGTTCCCAGAGGAAGGGTCCGCGTTTTTCCTGATGACAACTGTAGCATGTCTCGTTTACGGCACCTTTCGCGAGCATTGCGCGGCCCGGAGCTCCATGCATGTTGTGACAGGACGAACAATCCAATTTGCCTTCCAGAACGGGGTGATGCGATGTACGGCTCATCATCGCCTTGACGTCAGTATGGCAAGTTGAGCAAACCGCGAATTGCCCAGATCGGCCGACTTATGCAGGCTGGTTTGCCAATACACGCGGTTCCCTCCCTGATGACATTGCATGCACACTGCCGAGTACTGTTCGACGGACAGCGCCAGGCTGGAGTCCGGTTCTTCCACGTGCTTGCTGCGTGGACCATGACAGGGCTCACAGTTGGATGATTCCAGATCCCCGCGCGGGCTTTGCCCGAAGAGTCGGCCATGTGTTGTCTTATGATATTTCTGGCTCGCCTCCTCGTGGCAAGCGATACAAGCTTGTTTGTCGCTCGCGAACGTCGCCCCTTCAAAAGCGGGGTTCAGTTTCACCCAATCTACTCGACGGCTGTCAGAATTCGATTGCCCGAGGAGAGGGATCGGGGGCAAAAGAAACAAGAAACAGATAGAGACCACGGTAAGAGGTGGTTTTTTCATTTTTCAACCTTTTGTCGGTTGGTGTAGGCGAGTATAGATTGTCCGATTTGGTGTAATTCTAGTGCGGTTGTCGGACGCACTCGCACACAGAGCATACGCGCATCGCAAAGACTGGGGCGCGACAGGTAAGGAAATGTCATCATTTTTTCCGAACGTTGGCTCGATCCTCTATGGAAGTGGATTGTCGCAAATAATGCTCCAATTCGAATAAATTAAGAAAGGCTGAAATAATGAGGGTTTTCTTTGATTTGCGATGGAAGACTTCCCATAGTCGAGAAAGTCACCGTTCAGTTTTTCAACAATTGGGAAACAGGAGTTACTGCTATTTAGGGATAGAGTCGCTCCACTTCCCATCGCCCCTTTGAATCCCGAGTGTAAAGAAGCCTTTCGTGAAGACGGAACGGCTTTTCAGTCCAGAACTCGATTTGTTCAGGAATCACTCTGTAGCCTACCCAATACGGAGGTCTCGGCACTTTTTTGATGCCAAATTTTGCCGTGTAAAAAGCAACTTTCTTCTCGAGGTCGAATCGATTCTTCATCACACTCGATTGCTTTGAAGCCCACGCTCCGATCTGAGCAAGCCGTGGCCTG
>JACPSI010000001.1 GCA_016193365.1 Ignavibacteriales bacterium | reverse complement strand
CAGAACGTCGTGAGACAGTTCGGTCCCTATCCTGTGCGGGCGTAGGAAACTTGAGGGGTGTCGCTCCTAGTACGAGAGGACCAGAGTGAACGGACCGACGGTGTACGAGTTGTCACGCCAGTGGCATTGCTCGGTAGCCATGTCCGGATGGGATAAGTACTGAAAGCATCTAAGTACGAAACCCGCCCCAAGATGAGGTTTCCCCTGCCGCAAGGCAGATAAGACCCCAAGGAGATGACTTGGTTGATAGGCCGCAGATGTAAACGCAGTAATGCGTGAGTCGAGCGGTACTAATCGGTCGAATGGCTTAACCATATTTTTTGTTGACCATTGATTCAGCCATTCCGAACGGATGGGTGCATCAATAATGTTATGGCAAGATTTTCTTCCCAATTGAATTTCTGGTGTCAATATCGAGGGTGTCACACCTCTTCCCATTCCGAACAGAGAAGTTAAGCCCCTCGGAGCCGATGGTACTATGTGGGTGACTGCATGGGAGAGTAGGACGATGCCAGGATTATTTTGAAAGCCCGATTCCAGTACGAATCGGGCTTTCACTTTTTATGCACATCATTGCTTATTCTACTTTGTCAACGAAAGAAACCCGCCCAGAGAAA
The DNA here is from genome assembly GCA_016193365.1 of Ignavibacteriales bacterium. GTDB lineage: Bacteria > Bacteroidota > Ignavibacteria > UBA10030 > UBA10030 > JACQPT01. Next base: position 34,238 of record JACPSI010000001.1, on the reverse strand, counting down.
CCAAGAGCACCCCGAGGCGATGATAATGCTGACAGGATAGTAGAAGTTCCCGGCCATGTCCAACTGGCTGTATTTGATAATCATGATGAGCGCTTCGAGCACAAGCGTGATACACACCGTTCCAACAAATCTCGTGATCATGCGCCTCATGTTCTGGAAAATGCTTTCCCCCTCACCTGCGGTGTATTCCTTCCCAATGCCGGCGCCAAGCTCGTACATCGCTAACGAGATGACCAGCGTGTTGATCGACCGAATGACAGCCGAGATCAACTCTGTCTCCGGCTGCACGGCCGTACGAACAAACTGATAGATGGCAATTCCGACGAGGATAAGACACAGGATGTGGAATATGCCCGCAAAGAGAAGGGCGATTAAAGTCTTGTTTCATCTTGCTCTCAGTTTGATATTTGCGTAACTTTTCTCCCCTATGAGCAGGCAGAATCTCAAAGGAATGACCGTGGCCGAGCTTCAGGATTTCGTCCTGTCAATCGGTGAAAGGAAATACCGGGGTGGCCAGGTCTTTTCCTGGATGTACGCTAAAGGAGCCAGCTCCTTTGAAGAAATGTCGGATATTTCGAAGGGATTTCGAGATCTCTTGGCGAAATCGGCTGAAATACAGACGCTTGAAGTTGTGGCCGCACGTAGATCTCCGAAAGACGGAACAACGAAATTCCTGTTTTGCCTCGCGGATGGGCTTGTCGTTGAAAGCGTCTTGATTCCGCCCGAGAGAACGTCACCGGACGCTGGAAAAAGACTAACGCTCTGTATTTCAACGCAGGTCGGCTGTCCTTTGGACTGCAAATTCTGTGCAACGGGAACGATGGGCTTCACGCGCAACCTCACAGCAGGCGAGATTGTGGACCAGGTCATCCAGGCCCAGAAACATGCTTCACGACGGATAACCAACGTCGTCTACATGGGAATGGGAGAACCGATGCTGAACTATGAGAATGTCATAAAATCAGTGGATATTCTGACGGATGACCGTTCGCTCAACATCGGCGCAAAGCACATTACTATTTCCACAGCCGGATATGCCGACAGGATCCGACGAATGGCGGATGAGGGCCGAAAGGTCAAGCTGGCTCTTTCGCTGCACTCCCTCGACAATGAAAAACGAACAAGGCTCATGCCGATTACCAAAAAATTCAGCGTGGATGAGCTGCTGGATGCGATGGAGTATTATTACCGCAAAACAAAACGCCGCCCGACGTTCGAATACATCATGATCGATGGCTTCAACGATACGGCAAGCGATGTAAAAAAGATGGTCCAGCTTTCGAAGCGCATTCCGTGCAAGGTGAACCTCATTCCGTTCCATTCCATTGAATTCACGAACCCCTCCGGTTTTGCTTCGACATTGAAGCCTTCGGGACGCTCCCGCATCGATGATTTTGCCAATGCCCTTCGACGTGAGAACATCACCGTCATGGTTCGCAGCAGCGCCGGCGCGGACATCAATGCGGCCTGCGGCCAGCTTGCCGTTCTGGCGATCGGACGAGAAGGTCTGTCACAGGTTCCAAGCTCATCGCGACAGCTCCCCGCCAGCTATGCTACGTAATCTCCACACTCAGTCCAAGAAAGTGAAATCGATTCCATGCGTATAATCCTCTTTGGGCCTCCGGGCGTGGGAAAAGGCACGCAAGCCAAGCTCCTCACGGAGGAATTCAATTCGGCCCATATCTCGACGGGCGATCTTCTGCGCGAGGCGGTAAAAAACATGACGCCCCTCGGCAAGAAAGCCAAAGAATATATGGATGCTGGAAACCTCGTACCGGATGAAGTCATGATCGGCCTCATCGAGGAAGTCCTGAAATCGGAGAAAGCCCAAAGGAGCTTCATTCTGGACGGATTCCCCAGAACTGTTGCCCAGGCCAAAGCGCTCGACCGGATGTTTGAGAAAATGGGGATCGCGTTGGATGCCGTGATTAGCTTGCGCGTTGAGCACGACGAAGTCATCAGGCGACTCGGCAACAGGCGCATGTGCCGCACGTGTGGGCGCATTTACAACCTCGACCAACTCAATGGAGACATGGACCGTTGCAAGAATTGTGGAGGGGAGCTCTACCACCGCGACGACGACAAGCCGGAAACAGTGAGACACCGCCTGGATGTCTACCTCAATCAGACCAAACCGCTCAAGGATTTCTATCGCCAGACCGGCCGGTTCATTCAAATCGACGGCATGCAGGAGATCGGCTACGTCCACAAACAGATCCTCGATATCATTTACAAGAACCGCAACCATCACTGATTCATGCAGCAGTTTCATCCCCGGCCGGGTCCGGGATCGCCTCCCTACGTCATCGCCCATCGTGGAATCTCGGGGAAGTCGCCCGAAAATACGCTTGCTTCATTTACACTTGCCGCTAAGAACCCCGGAATCGACATGATTGAGCTTGACGTCCGGTTGTCTCGTGATGAGGAAGTTATCGTACTCCACGACCGAACGCTGCAAAGAACGTCCACCGGAAACGGAGCGGCCCGAAATTATCTTTACGAAGAGATTCAGAAGTTCGATGCAGGCTCGTGGTTTCACCCGTCGTTTTCTTCAGAGAGAATCCCAACACTCAAATCTGTGCTTGAGCTCGTGCGTGGAAAACGGTGGGTGAACATAGAGCTGAAATCCGGATTCGTTCGTCGTGAACGCGCAGGTGTGCTCGAGTCGCACGTTTTGCGAATTGTCCGTGAATGCGGCATGGAGCAGCACGTGATGTTCTCTTCCTTCGATCACGTGATGATAACAAACCTGAAACGAATAAGTCCGGATTCTTGCACCGGCGTGCTGTATAATCTTTATCGCGACTTCGGGAAACTACCATCCACACTTGCCGCCCGCGCCAATGCATCGGTGTTCGTCTGCGCCAAACAAGAGTTAAGAAAAAAAATGATACGAGATGCCCACAGCAGCGGCATCGCCGTCTATGTCTACACCCTGAATTCGCTCGAAGACGTTCGAAAAATGTTGGAATTGGGGGTTGACGGCATTTTGTCAGACAACGCCGACGATATTGTGACGATTGTCAAAAGCTACAAGGTATCCGTTGATTCTTGAAAGAGGTTTGATGATATTGCATCATATGAAAACAATAACCAATCAGGAGGCTTCATGAAGAAAACAAATCTAGTGCGAATTTTGGTTGCCATGGCTCTAGTTTCTTCTGCCGCTATTGCCCAGTCAGGCGATCTTGCGGAACAACTAAAGAAAGTGGCAAAAGAGAATGCAGAAGGATATCTCAATCCTCTTCTTTCAAGCTTTGGTGCGGCGATGAACAGCGGGTTCTATCATTCGGCGGATCTCCATAGTGCATTGGGTTTTGACGTTGGAATCAAGGCCATGTTAGTTCCTGTCAAAGACGAAGACAAGGAATTCGATTTTCGTTTCCCTGATGGAACAACAACCAAATCTCCAACCGTCGTGGGAAGCTCAACAAGCGGAAGTTCCAGTCAACCGAAAGGGTTCGACCTGAAGTTTGTCCCTCTCGTTATTCCGCAGGCTTCTATCGGATTACCGTTTGGTCTTGAAGTCACAGGGAGGTTCGTTCCAAGTGTAAGCGCAGGCGATGCGGGAAAGGTGAGTTTTGTTGGGTTTGGGCTGAGGCACGATATTGATCAGTATATTCCATTACTCCCTCTTGATATCGCCGTTCATTTCATGACACAGAAGTTGACTTTCAATGACAAGAATGATAAAAAGATTATGTCGGCAAGTGGGACAGCTTTTGGAGCAGAAGTGAGCAAGAGTCTGATTATTTTCACTCTGTATGGCGGATTCCAAATCGAAAGTTCAAGTTGGGAGGTCGAGTCCTACACTTTCACTGATCCAACGAACCCAGCGAACACTCAGACAGTATCAGGTCTCTCGTTTACTGGCAAGAATAAGTCTCGTGTGCATGTCGGAGCGCGGTTTCTGTTGCTCTTCCTCAACATTCACGCAGATTATTCTCTGGCGCCGCACCCCGTGGCTACGGCAGGAGTCGGTATTACGTTCCGCTGACAGCGCAATCTGTTGCAGTCCGAGCACAGGTTTGTTATATTCATCCCGTCTCAGCAAAGTGTTGAGACGGGATTTTTATTTCGTCAACTACTGATGCACGCCCGCAAAGCTCTTTCCTTGCTCTTGTTCCTCGTTCTTCTCGGCTGCGATGTCTGGGACCAGCCGCTCACCGACCCTGAAGAGATGTACGAAAAGGCAGTAGAGTTATACAAGGAAAAATCCTACACCCAGGCGCGCGCGCTGTTTGAACGGGCAGTTCCGATGTTTGAACAACTGCAGGCGTCGGACAGGATCCTTGAAGGGTACAGCTACCTCGCGCAGACAAACCTTGCTCAGGGCGACATCAGGCTTTCCATCGGGAACCTTCAGGCAGCGGTCGCGTGGGCGAAGAAGCTCGGGGACTTTCGTGCCGAAACTCATTTGACCATCCTCCTTGGAGATGTCTACAGCACGATCCGTGAATACAATCATGCGATCCGGTATTATCGGTCAGCACTCCTTCTCGTTTCGTTAATCAATGACGAAGGGAAGCGCGCTGAATCCGAGCTTAAACTGGCGACGACTTTGCTGGAATCAGGCGAGCTTGAGGAATCCCTCGAAGGGTTTCGCCGATCCGTCTCGTTGTTCAGACAACAGCGAGATCATCGGAACGTCGCACTGTCACTGCGCGGCCTGGCAAAGCTGTACCAACGCATCGGGCAATACGTCGAAGCGTTGAATTCGATTCAACAAGCTCTCGAGACTATTCAGGAAAACGAGGATCCCCTTCTTGCGGCGAAGCTGCATATGGACCTCGCGCTTATTCACCGCGCCGAGGGAGACCTGAATACAGCATTGGTGGACTTCAGAGATGCAACGAACATTTTGAGGATAAAGAGAGTTGGGAAAGAATACGAAGGCCTTTTTCTCTTTCACATAGGTTCCATCTATTTCAACAGCGCAAGGTATGCGGACGCAAAGCGATATTTCGAGTCAGCTCTTAAGATTGCCCAGGCTCTCGGGGACAGGGTTTCTGAAAACTACCTTTACGTGTTTGTTATCAGGACGAATCTGAGCCTCATGACGCCCGGCCAAAGGGCAACGAGCGTTCACCGCGTGCAACAATCGTACGAGCAAATTGCGAAACGATTTCGAGAAACAGCACACCGGACTGGGGAAGCTTTTTTGTGGACGGAAATTGGGAAACTCTATGAAGAACAGGGAAATCTTCAGAAGGCCGAAGAAATGTACAAAACCGCAGTCGGCCTTGACGAATCAAGTCTGGGAGAGTTTATTGACAAGGAGTTGCACGAACCGTTCCTGCAGGAATTGAATGTCAGGCGTCGGAATGAGGAATGGTACTATCGTTACGCGAGCCTCCTGTTACAGCTTGGCAAATATGGTGAGGCGCTTTCAGCCGTCGAGATGGGGCAGAACAAATCTCTGTTCGACCTTTTAGGAGGTATCGACCCCGGAATCCGCAATTCCCAGATTCAGCAACAGATCGTCGAAACACGAAAGGACATTCAACAACTGAAGATTCTTGAGCTCGAGTTATCCAATTTGCTGGGAAATCGGCAACGCTCGAAGGATCTTCAAAAGGTGAATAAGCTTCGTTCGGAAATGATCGGCCTCAGGCAGCGCGTGACGGTGAACGCTGGCAGGATCGCCGCACAATATCCCAATTATGAGCCGCTGATTCAGCCGGGTTCCGTCAAGGTGTCCGAAGTTTCTGCACTGGTTCCGCCGGGGACACTTGTTCTCACGTTTCTTCCAACGGAACACAAGCTCTATCTGTTTGCGATCTCTGCAAGGAAGTTTGAAGTGCGCGAGAAAGTTGTCCGGCAGGACACCCTTCTCAAACTCATGTCTGAATACCGTCGGCTGATGCAAGATCCGGGCGTCTATGCCGGCATCGGGGGTGAAGAAAGCGTCCCTGTCATGACGCGCTTTGCGCGGCTCTCCACGTTACTGTATGACCTTCTCCTTCGTCCTGTCGACGACCTCCTTGACCGCAATCTGGTCATTGTTTTGAGCAAAGACACAGAGGCGTTTCCGTTCCACGCTCTCGAACGGCAGGACCGGGCCGGGAATGTTCAATACTTGATCGAACGGACGACGGTCGACTATCTTGCCTCCCTTTCGTCATTGAAGTTTAAAACGGCGGGCGTTTCGCGAATTCGTGAAATCATCGCGGTCGGCAATCCGAGTGGAAGAAACTGGTCCGTCGACTATGAGCTCCGCGATGTCAGGAGTTTTCTCAAGAGCACCACCGTGCTCCTCGGTCAGGAAGCTTCATGGAAGAACTTGCGAGAGTATCACGGGGATGTGTTGCAGCTTTCAACGGAGTTTGTGTACGGCCGCGGCTCGTCGCCACTTGGTGAAATAATGCTCTCGCTGGGAAGCATGCTGGAACAGACAGAGCATGTGCCGTTCGAGAAGCTGACGGAACTCAATCCTTTCCCCGTCATTCTCCTTTCGAATCAATACGGTCAGGGAGTTGGCTTGTCTTCGGCCCATGCATACCTGCTTCGACTCAACGGCACATCGGATGTGTTTCTTAACTCGTGGTCTGCCGACCGGAAAGCATCAAAATTTTTCAGTGAATTTTTTTACACGCATCTTGCCAACGGGCTTGCGCCGGGGGATGCCTACCGGCAGGCCCTGCTGAATCTCATCCGCACGAGAGAGGTGAGCCATCCCCGCTCCTGGGGGCAATTCTTTCATTTTGGGGTAGGATGAAAAAAAACCCGGCGAACGGTCAGTTCATCGGGATTGTTCAATTTCGTGGCCGCTGGCCGACCTCAACGACGGCTATTTTCTCTTTACACGCACGCTCCCAAGCCCAGATTCAATCTCAATCGTGAGCCTTTTCTCAGAATCATCGAATGCTGTTTCATAAACCCCGCTCTTGCGTTTCCTGAATTCCCGGTCGACGTCAAAGCTCGAGAACCAGCTGTCGTCGTACAGGATCCTGGTAGCCACTTCTCTCGGCACGTACACCACGATCGAACCAAGCCCGACTTCAACTTTTGCATCTGCATCGTGTCTGAGCGTGCCTCCAAAATCGAGCTTATACGCTCCAACGCCGCCGGAAAATTTCAATTTCTTGAAATTGGTATTGCACAGGTTTGTCGCAGTAAACTTGCTGACGCCCGATTCAATGCGGATCATTTCCGTCGTAATGAGATTCGGCTGGTCGCACCGGAGTTCGACACTACTCGCTCCCGAGGAGATTTTCAAGTCTCTGATTTGGATCCCCGAAAGGTCGATGTCACCCTTTCCGGCACCAAGCTCAAGTTCCAGGGAAACGGGGAGGGCATCCGTGAGTTTCACGGTCAATATTCGGTAATTGTTTTCTTCATTGTCACGCCAAATCGATTTGGTCTTTTTGAGCTTGATCCTCAGTTTTCCCTTTCCCCCTTCGACATCGTAGGACACTTCGAATCGGCGTCGATCCTCTTCCTCTTCTTCGTAGTCAAGGATTGCGATCTTGTCTTTTTCACCCCGCTCCAGAATGATACTGCCAAAAGCAATGTCCATAAAAACCGAAAGCTCCCGCTCTTTTCCCCGGTTGATTTCGCGATGCTGGGATTGTGCCGAGGCAACGCCGGACAGAGAAATCAGCAAACAAACGAGAATCAGCGAAAACGATGTCAATTCATGTTTTTTCATGTGCACGGCGCATGTCGCGCTTCTATCGTTTACGTGGGAAATCGGCCCGTTGTTTCACAGAATCACTAAAAATGGCGCATTTTCTTGCGTAGAGCCCGGTACAACATTTCACGAGCCCGAAAAATGTGCGCTTTCACCGTTCCCAACGGGAGGTGAAGCGTCTTTGCGATCTCCTGATAGTCCTTTTCCTCTACATGACGTAGAAGAATCACTTGCCTGTACTTTGCGGGAAGGTCATTGATAGCTTCATCGATCATCTTTTTTCTTTGCAAGGACATCATTTCCTGGTCCGCGCCCCGGGAAAGATCCGGGAGCTCAAAGCTATAATCGCTGTCCTTCGATTCGATGGGTTTGTCGATGGAAAAGGTTTGAAGCTTCTTCCTGCGAATGTAATCGATGGAATTGTTGGTCGCAATTTTATACAACCAGGTTGAAAAGGCGTACTCTTCGTTGAAGCTGTTCAGCGAAGTAAAGGCTTTAATAAAAGCCTCTTGCGTCAGGTCTTCGACTTCTTCCTTGTCGCGCACGATGCGATAAATCAGGTTATAGATGGCATCATGGTACTTCTGGCGAAGTCTTTTGAAAGCCGATTGATCCCCTTTGAGAGCCCGGATAATCAGGTGCGCGTCTTCCTCGCGGGATTCAAAACGTTTTTTATCAACAATGCCGGGAAAGGAGGATGCCGCTGTCGTTTTGGGCGGGGTATGTTTCTTTCTGGCCTTGGGCATCCTTACGACGGATCGCGGTAGCTTGCATCGTCGGCAACAAAAATTAGGCAAAAAAAGGCAGACGCGCAACAAATCATCCTCGAAAACAAAGCCTTCCTGTCTATGTGGGATGGTTTGCAAAAGAGAGTGAAATTAGTTACTTTGGCTCAAACGATGGAGTTCGTGTAGCAGACCCGTTGCAATGTTTATCACCTTCGAAGGTTTAGATTTCTCCGGCAAGTCCACTCAGGCTCGACTTCTCTCCGAACGGCTTTCCCAAGAGAATTTCAACGTGCTCGTTCTCCGTGAACCCGGCGGAACGGAAATCGGAGAAAAAATCCGATCCATTTTGCTGGACAAGCAGACGTCCGGCATGACGGATACAAGTGAGTTGTTTTTGTTTTCCGCAAGCCGTTCACAGCTCGTTGAGGAAGTCATTAAACCGGCGTTGGAAGGGAGTATGATTGTCGTGTGCGACCGCTTTTACGACTCCACAACTGCGTACCAGGGTTCGGGGCGCGGTCTTTCTGAGGAAGCGATCAACGTCATCAACACATTCGCGACCGCTGGGTTAGTGCCCGACGTGACATTTTTTCTGGACCTTACCCTGCCCGAGCTGGAGAAAAGAATGCTGCGGTCAAAATCCGGAAAGGATCGCATGGAATCAAACGGGCAAGGGTTCTACGAGAAAGTCCGTGAGTGCTATCTCTCACTCGCACGAAAAGAAAAACGGTTCGTCGTCATAGATGCAATCAAGTCCATCGAAGAGATCCATGAAGCCGTCTGGCAGAAGGTGGAACATATGGCCGCCCAAAAAGCAAAATAAATGAAGAAAGAACGAAACATGAACTCAAAGAAACTCAAAATCCTTTTCGGCGGAGCGGCTGTTGTGTGCATTCTGACTCTCGGGTTTGTCGGAATACCGCAGGGGGAACTGTTTTTCAAGATCAACCGTGGTATCGACGTGTTCGGCAAGGTGTACAAAGAAATCACCATGAACTATGTAGATGCAGTCGACCCGGAGAGGTTTATCCGTGCCGGGATTGACGGTATGCTGAAAACGCTCGACCCCTACACTGTGTACATCGGTGAGAAAGAGGGCGACGAAATCGATTTGGTCACGAACGGAAAATACGGAGGCATCGGAGTCACCATTGGCACGAGGGACGGGCTGATTACCATCATCAACTTGCTTGAAGGGTTTTCAGCGGCAAAGCAAGGTGTTGAGATCGGGGATCGCATTTTGGAAGTAGACGGGAAGAGCGTTGTCGGGGCTTCGCTTGAGGATGTGCGCCAGCTGGTGAGAGGTGCGCCGGGCACAGAAGTGAGAATGAAAGTCGAGCGTGAAGCCGTGGCCGACCCGATTGAATTTATTCTCGTTCGTGAAGAAATTCCCGTGAGAAATGTCACCTACGTCGGATACCTGGAGAAAGGTATCGGGTATGTAAGACTGGAACGATTCTCCCGCACGGCTGGGGACGACATACGTTCTGCGATCAGGGAGCTGAAATCGACCGGCGATATGAAGGGGCTTATTCTCGACCTGAGAGATAATCCGGGGGGGCTTCTCGACATTGCCGTGGAGGTCTCCGCGAAATTCCTACCTGAAAGCAGCCTCGTCGTAAGCACGAGAGGACGCAAAAGCGATGCAGACCGTAAATATTATTCCACGGAAAAGCCGATGGTTGCTGAGGTCCCCCTGGCTGTCCTGGTGAACCGAGGCAGCGCAAGTGCGAGCGAAATTGTCACGGGCGCCATTCAAGATCTTGACAGAGGTGTCATCGTTGGGACGCGCACGTTTGGGAAAGGGCTTGTGCAGACTGTTACCAGGCTTTCCGACAACACATCGCTGAAGGTTACGACTGCGAGGTACTACACACCGAGCGGGCGCAGCATCCAGGAAATCGACTATTCTCATCGCACCAAAGACGGCATGTTCCCAGTCTTTGTGGACAGCCTCAAGAAGGAATTTCGTACGTCCCATAATCGGAGAGTCCTTGAAGGAGGCGGCGTCGACCCTGACACGGTTGTACCTGAGGAAGAGTACAGTAAACTCTTTGCCGACCTTGACCGCAAAGCAATGTTTTTCAAGTATGCAAACAGGTATTCGGCCGAGCATAAAGTCCTCCCGGAGCCGCTTGTGGTGAAAGACGAAGTCGTCGCTGATTTTGAAAAATTTCTAAAGGAGCGAAAGTTTGAACACCAGGAGGAAACGGAGCTGAAACTGAAGGACCTCCGCGAGCTCGCCGAAAAATCGCGGTATGGGCCAGAGTTCTTTGAGCAGACTCAAAAAATGAGCAACCTCATCAAAGCTGAAAAAGGGCGCTTGATGGAACGCTATACGAAAGAACTGAAAAGCGCATTGAAAACCGAAATTGTTGGAAAGATGAAAGGTGAGAAAGCGAAGATCGCAACGACGTTTGAAAACGACACCCAGCTGCACGTTGCAGTCAGTCTGCTCAAAAACAAAAGAGCATACGACCGGATTCTTGCGGGGAAGGTCAGGTAGCGAACATGGTTAGGGTTCGAACAACTGAAGCTGAGGCAGGGCTTTTTTGACAAGCCCGGCAATGTGGTCGAAATCCTTGCTCTTGTGGACAAAATCCAGATTGTCTGTCGGGACGATGAGGAGGGGGCCCACCTTGTAGCGCGCAATCCAATCTTCATAATGACGGTTCAGCTGCTCCAGGTACGAGCGCTGGATGCTCTGTTCGTACTCCCGCCCTCGTTTTGCAATTTGCGTCATCAAGGTATTCACGGACGCCTGTAAATAGACCATCAGGTCCGGCGGTTTCAGGTATTCCATCATGACATGGAAAAGCGAAACGTAATTTTCGTAGTCCCTCTTTTCCATCTTGCCGATTTCAAAAAGGTTCCTCGCAAAAATTTCCGCATCCTCGTAAATTGACCGGTCCTGAATCACTGATTGTCCGGACTCGACGATTTCCTTGTGGTACTTGAACCGGTGAGCCAGGAAGTAGATCTGGAGATGGAACGACCATCGGTTCATGTCTCCGTAGAAATCCGACAGGTAGGGGTTGTCGTCAACGGATTCGTAGTATGGTTTCCACTTGAACCGTTCACCAAGGAGTTTTGTGAGAGAGGATTTCCCGGCCCCGATGTTTCCGGCAACTGCGATGAAAAGTGGGTTTGAATGGAGAGGCATGGCGGGCGTGAACAGTAGTCAATGAACTGAACGTGATCCCTTTTCGGGCGGGAGAGCGACAACAGCAGCTACTTGAAGGCCGCTACCGCTTCGTTCACTGTTTTGTGGATGTCGAAAACGGTATTGAGTTTCGTCATTTGCAGCAATGTTTCGATTTTTTCCGATGCACGGGCGAGTTTCATTTCTCCCCCGGATTTGCGCATGGTGTTGAGCCCGCCGATCAGCATGGCAAGGCCTGAGCTGTTGATAAATTTTACGTCGCTCAGGTCTATGACAATTCTTTTTTTCTTGTCGCCGAGAAGCGTGTGAATCTGCTCATTGAGTGCAGTTGCGTCCGGGCCTCCCATAACATTACCGGTCAACTCGATGATCATGATCCCTTTCACTTCTTTGCTCTTAAATTTCATGGTTTCTCCTTCGTTCTGGAGTTTGCGGGGCGCTCACGCAAGCCTTTTCTTGCGGAGAGACGAATCCAGCACAACGGCGCTGGCGATGTAAATCGATGAATATGTGCCGCTGATTTGTCCAATCATAAGGGCAAACGCAAAACCTCTGGTAGACTCTCCGCCAAAAAGAAGCAGGATGATGACGACGAGCAAAATACTTCCGTTGGTGATAATTGTGCGGCTGAGCGTGTCGTTGAGGCTCCTGTTCATGACCTCAAACAGCGAGAGGCTTCGGTAAATCTTAAGGTTCTCCCGAATTCGGTCAAAAACGACAACTGTATCATTGACGGAAACACCGACCAGCGTCAGAAAGGCGGCTATCACCTCCTGCGTAATCTCGAGGTTGACAGGTATGACGCCATCAAGGAGGGAGAGAACGCCGAGTGTCACAAGCACGTCATGGAACAGCGACATGACGGCGCCGACACCGTAGATAAATTGAAACCGGATCGCAATGTACAGGAGAATAGCCACCAGAGAGGCGATGATGGCGTAGAGAGCGTCGCGACGGAGCTCGGCACCGATTTTGGGCCATATCCTGTACTCTTTGAGAACTTCAAACCGGACGTCGGGAAAGCTCTGCTGTATGGCCTGCCGTATTCTGTCGCCCACAATGTTGCCTTCCGCCTGTTCGGTTGTTCTGATCAGCATGTTGCCTTCAGTTCCGTATGATTTAATCTCGCTATTACCGAGTCCCACAGTTGTTAAGGATCCCCTGATTTCGGCGACATCGAGTTTTCTGCTGAAAGAAAACAGGACTTCCGTGCCTCCACGGAAATCGATTCCATAGTCTATCCCCTTGACCACAAGGGAAATCATGCCCGCAAGGATGACCGTCCCGGAAACAAGGTACCACCGGCGACGAACACCGAGAAAATCTATATTGGTTTTCCTAAAAAAGCGCATGGTAAAACTGTCTCCTTTTACATTCCGTCCGCAAGAGTGAATAGCGTTCCATGATTATCCGAAATTCGGTTGAATCCCCCGGTCAATCATCAGGTTGAAGGTGACCCGGGTGATGATGATAGCGCTGAACATACTTGCGGCAATACCGATCATGAGTGTCAAAGCGAATCCCTGGACAGGCCCAGTACCGAATTGGTAAAGGATCAAGCCGGTCAAAAAAGTTGTAATGTTGGAATCAAAGATTGCGGAAAAGGCTTTGACGTAACCTGCATCAACAGCTGCACGGAGAGTTTTCCCGGTCGCTAATTCTTCGCGGATGCGCTCATTGATCAGAACGTTCGCATCGACCGCCATGCCGATTGTGAGGACGACGCCCGCGATGCCGGGAAGTGTCAGCGTTGCCTTGAATCCAGCCATGACCCCGAGCAGGAAGAGCATGTTAAACAGCAGGGCGATGTCGGCCACAATCCCCGCGTTGCTGTAATAGAGTGTCATGAACAAGATTGTGAAAGCGAAGGCAATCAATGAAGCTGAAATACCGGAGCGAATGGAATCTTCACCAAGGGAGGGTCCGACAGATCTTTGTTCGATGATCGTCACCGGCGCTGGAAGGGCACCGGCTCTCAAAACAATTTCCAACAGTCGCGCTTCATTGGGCGAATCAATTCCAGTGATTTGAGAGCGGCCGCCGGGGATTTTCCCTATGATCGTTGGAGCGGAAAAAACAGCATTGTCGAGAACGATAGCCACTCTTTTTCCAATATTTGCCCCCGTAATTCGTGACCACTCGCGAGCCCCTTCGCTGTTCATTTCCATGTTGACTACCGGGCGATTATCCTCGGGGTTGACGCTCGCGCGTGCGTCGACGATGACTCCGCCGGTTAACTCCGGAGCTTTCTTGAGGGCGAAAATGGTGTAATACTTGTAACCGTCTGCAAAGGTGAGTGTCTTCGCCGACCAAAGAAACTCAAAATCGGGAGGGAGCAGGTTTTGAATATCGCTTCTTGTAAGCAACCTTGTGATCCTGTCGCGGTCTTTATCACGCACAAATGCTTCGCCCGAACGCTGGTCAAACCTCAGGTACGAAAGAAAGGGATGTTCTCTTAGGACTTTCGTTTCCTCGGTCGTGTCAGTAGCAGCAGGCAACTGAGTTCCTCCAAGAAGCTCCGAAAGCGCGTCCTGCGGTTTTTCCTCAGGTTTTTCCGGCGTTTTTGCAGCCGAAGCAGGGGCCTCTGTGGCTTTCCCCGCAAGGGATTTGTCGATGGATTCCAGAACTTTGAAAGAGATATCGGGGTCTTTCATCATTCGGAATTCGAGCTTGGCTGTTCCCTGAAGCAATTGTCGAACTTCGTTTTCATCTTTGACGCCAGGGAGCTCAACGATAATGCGCCGGCCGCCTTGTTTCTGAATATTTGGCTCAGAAACCCTGTATTGGTCAACTCTGTTTCGTACGATCTCGATGGCACGGTCGACGGCTTTTTCAGCTTCGGAATCAAGCCAACTAATGATGGTGGCATCGTCATCGCGTATGTTGCGGTAAAACCGGCTCAAGCGGATGCCGTCGTCCTGGAATCTTTTCGCAAACACAGGAATAACGGACACGTCGGTTTGGGTTGCCTGGGACCGTACTTCCGAAATGATCCGCCTGAAATTCTCATCTTTGTTCTTCGCCAGGTCATCAACGAGCTGCAGGATGTCCACCTCGAGCACGACGCGCATTCCTCCCTGGAGGTCGAGACCCAGCTTCACGCGCTTTTCTTTTGCCGTCAAAATATCGCCTTCGTTTTTTTCGAAATAGCTCATGCTGTCCGGGCCCGAAAGCGATTCGAGTGTTTTTCGAAATCGATAATCCTGATACGTAGGCCACAACGAATAGACGGCGAGAATGACAGCACAGGCGATCAAGAGAAGACGGGTCAATTGGTTTCTCACAAAAATATCTCCACGCTAGAATCTGATTTGGTTACGAGTTGGGTGAGAGCAGATCAACGCCGAAATGTGTTTACGAAATGCTCTTCGTGGAAAAAGCAACAAAAAATATACTCCAATGTGCCTCGAAAGTCAACAAAAAACCGTTGCATTTCAGCCGATTCACGGCTATATTAAAAAAAAATTGCATCAAGAATTTCTGATTTCTGAGGAGCTTTTTGTGTTATGGCTTTGATGACGCAGATTCGCGACAGCATGACCACACTCTTTGCAGTGCTGGCAGTGTTGTTCATAATTCTTATTGTTTTTGACTGGGGCATGGATTACACGGGCACTCGGGGACAGGGCGCAAACGCAGATGTGCTTGGTATGATCAACGGCAGGGAAGTCTCGTATCGGGACTTTTCCGAACGCCTCCGGAGAGAAGTGGAGCAGCGACGCGAGCAAATAAAAACGGAGGTCGATGAAGAAACGGAACGGCAACTGCGAGGGCAGGTGTGGAACGCACTCGTTGACGAAACCCTTTTGGAGCAGGAAATTGACCGCCTGGGAATTTTCGTTACAGACGAGGAGATTGTTGACGTTATCAGAGGACCGAATCCGCCTGAATTCCTTGTTCAGCGGTTTCGTGACTCAGCGGGGACTTTTCACAGGGAAGAGTATCTTCAGGCGATCATGGCTCCCGAGAACAAACAGGCGATGGTTCAGGTTGAGGAGATCATAAGGCAACAACTCAAACGCCAGAAGGTCCAGAGCCTCCTTTTCGCCTCTGTGCATGTGACGGAAGGCGAGGTCTACCAGAGGTTCTCCGACAGGAATATCGCTATGGAGGCCGACTATGTGCTCTTTGACCCCAACCGTATCGTTCCGGACTCATCCGTGGTTCTCACCGACGACGAAGTTGAGAAGTTCTACAGGGCGCATCCTGATGAATTCAAGGTGAAGGCGGCCCGACGCCTGAAATATGTGGTCTTCAACCAGCTGCCGTCTGCGGCTGATTCTGCCGCCGTCTGGAACGAAATGACGCGACTTCAAAGCCAGTCAACCTCAGGCATGGATTTTGAGGATCTCGCAAGAACGTACTCAGAGGTCCCGATCACGGATGCTTACTTTAAACATGGGGAGCTCACCCGAGAAAAAGAAAGCGTGGTTTTCTCCGCCAGGAAAGGGCAAATCGTAGGCCCTGTTAAGGATTTTGACGGGTACCATTTAATAAAGCTCGCGGATGAACGCCAGGGGAAAGACGAGTTTGTGAAGGCAAGTCACATTCTCCTGAGGTCCGTCCCTGGTCCGGACAGTGCCAAGGTAATTCAAAAAGCGAGAGATTTGGCCAGACGCGCTCGTGCGGGAGAAGACTTTGCTGCACTTGCACGCGAGAACAGTCAGGATTTCGGGTCGGCGCAGGTTGGGGGTGAGCTGGGGTGGACGGGGAAAGGCGGATGGGTGAAGGAATTCGAAGAAGCTGCTTTCCGCGCAAGGACCAACGAGATTATGGGTCCCGTTCGAACGCAATTCGGTTGGCATATCATTAAAGTCACCGGCAAAGACAAACGAGAAGTAAAAATCATCGATATAGTTATGAGAGTGAAATCGAGTGCGCAAACAGTCGACGAAGCTCTCCAACGCGCAAATGACTTTTCGTACCTTGCCACCGAAGAAGGCTTTGAGAAGTCGGCCGAAGTAAGCCAATACGAGGTGAGGGAAACTCCCGAATTCTCGAAGGCTTCCATGGTTCCGGGCATCGGCATTAACGACGCAGTCATGAGTTTCGCATTTAAAGGGAAACTCGGACAGGTCAGCGAGCCGATTTCCGTTGCGGGCGGGGTTGCTGTTTTCAAGATCTCGGGAATCACTGAAGATGGTGTTCGGCCTTTTCAGGATGTGAAGAACATTGCCCGGTCATTGGCGATGAAAGATGCGAAAATGGCCAAATTACGCGAACACGCTGACGCATTCTACAAGACGTTGACGCCTTCCACAGACCTTCTGAACGCGGCGAAATCAATCGCAAATGTCACGGCGCAAAAGACGGGTTCCTTTAAGGCGACGGATTTTCCGGTGGGAATCGGCCGTGACCCACGATTCATCGGCAAATCTCTTGCCTTGAAACCCGGCGAACTTTCGGAGCCTTTCGAGGGCCAGCGCGGTTTTTATCTCATGAAGCTCATCTCGAAAACAGATTTTGACTCGACAAGATACTCCGCCGAGCGATCCTCGTTGCGCGAACAGATCCTCCAGGAGAAACGAAACAGGATTGTCTCGGAGTGGATTGTCAGCTTGCGGCAGGCGGCGGACATTGAAGACAACAGGGACAGATTCTATCGGTGATCCATGCACGCAGGGATGAAGCGCATGTGGATTCTTCTTTGTGTTGGACTCGTGGCGCATGTCTCAAAAGCACGACAGGGGCCGTGGGATATCTCCATTCTCGCACGCGGCAATTATATTTCTTCTTCTAAAATTTTTTCTCATCCCGATGCCACAACAGACGCACTCCGCGGCCAATGCATTCACGTAGAAAATATGCTGGGTGGCGGCCTGGAAGTACGCTACAGAATCCCGGGAGAGAAAATGTTTCTCACCCTTTCCCTTGACTACGTCACAAAAGCCCGTGATGAAAATCAGCTGATTGCAGACGATCAAAACGTCTTGCGGCTTGTCCCGGCAACCGAGGGGATGAAATTCATTCCCGTGGAATTCGGCGTTCACACGTATGTGCCCATAGGCTCGGACGTTGTCCGGCTCACGATGGGCGGCGGGGCGGGAAGTTATTACGCGTGGCGTACTCTGACGATTGCCGGCGTTGGCGTCAGCCTCTCGTCGACGCCCGTCGGATATGGCATCCACATTGAAACCGGTGTAGAGTATAAAGTTGCGTCTGACATGTCAATTCGCATGGAGATGAAGTTCCGGGATCCTGAGATCGTGAATGAAGGCGTGTACGAACGTCCGACAGCAAACTATAACGGCTCAACCATCCCGTTTCCCCAGGACCCGTTTCGCACGAAAATTCAGGTGGACGGGCTGAGCCTTTCGCTCGGTATCATGGTGGAATTGTTCTGACCGTTTTTCTCAATGGAGAGAGCGCCTGAAGGTCGGGGCGCTTTTTTTGTTTTTCAGAGAGTCTAGTGAACCCCAAAATTCCTTCGGCAAAAAAGAAGCTGGTTTTTTTGACTGGATTCATGGGAAGCGGGAAAAGTACCATTGGCCCCATTCTTGCTAATACCATCGGGTTTGAATACGTGGATGTTGACAGGCTCATCGAGAAAAAAACGGACAAGAGAATTATCGATATTTTTGCCGAGGCCGGGGAACGGACCTTCCGGGACGTTGAGCGACAGACACTTCAGGAAGTATCATCCCTGGATGCCGCTGTTGTTTCACTCGGCGGCGGCACGATCGCGAACGATGAGAATTTTGAGCTCATTCACAACCACGGCGTGATTGTGTATTTGCAGCTCTCGCCCGAGGAGATTCTGCAGCGTGTGCATCGACGAACCGACCGGCCCTTGTTGAAGGATTCCAAAGGAAATCTCCTCAACGGCGCCGAACTTGACGCTCGAATTCGCGAACTCCTGAACATCCGAGAACAATTCTACTCGCGGGCTGATATTATCGTCCCCGCGGACAAGAAAAAAGTCGGCGCAACGGTTGACGAAATCGTCAGAAGACTCAAAGGACTGGTCTGAGGGGAATGTGTGATGAACCACCAGGTTGACGTGTCGCTGGGCGAACGCAGCTATCCGATTTACGTCGGGTCGGATATGGTCTCCTCCTTTGCAGCAACATGTGACAAGCACGGGCTTTCAAAAAATGCCGTCATCATTACGGATTCGACGGTTTCGAAGCTTTACATGAAGCCTCTGCAAAAAAACCTCCATCACTTCGGTTATCAGAGTGCAGCGATCGTCATTCCTCCAGGCGAGCATCAGAAAAGCCTCGCACGCGCAAATTCGATTTTCACCACGATGTTAAAATCCAGGGTCGGGAGGAAGACTACCGTCATTGCCCTTGGCGGCGGTGTTATTGGAGATCTTGCCGGGTTTGTGGCAGCTACGTATCACCGGGGTGTTCCACTGGTGCAGATTCCAACGACTCTCCTTTCTCAAGTTGACAGCTCTATCGGAGGAAAAACGGCCGTCAATCATCCGCTCGGCAAAAACATGGTTGGCGCGTTCTATCAACCGAAGTTTGTGTGGGCTGACATTGAATGCCTGAAAACGCTTCCTCAGCGGGAAGTTGTCTGCGGCCTTGGCGAAATCATCAAATACGGAATCATTTCTGACGCGGAGCTCTTTTCCTACCTTGAAAACAACGTTGAGAACGTGCTACGTCTCGAACAGGAGGCAGTGCTTCACGTGCAAGCGAGATGCAGTACAATCAAAGCCGGGCTCGTGTCGCAGGATGAGCGTGAATCGGGTGTCCGCGTCATTCTTAATTTTGGCCACACCGTTGGACATGGGCTGGAGGCTGCGGGAGGATTCAAAGTGCTTAAACATGGCGAGGCCGTTCTCCTTGGGATGATAGCGGAGAGTTTCATTGCGAAGGAACTTGGAATGATTGACAGCGCTGTTTTCAAGATCATAGCTACGTTGATCCGCCGTGTTCCGGTCAAGGCGAACCTGAGGCTTCTCAAATCAGCAAGAATTCTCAAAGCTATGAGCCATGACAAAAAATCAGCAGCTGGAGAGAAGCGATTTGTGCTACCAACGAAAATAGGGCAAGTAAAAGTAGTGGAGGGAATAAGCCAACGACTAATCTTGGAATCGATCGAGGGCATTACGACACAGCAATCTTAAAACAATTGCACCCGACCACAACTTGAGCCTTCTTCAAACCAATCGAAGGGAAAAATGAAAAAACGTTCGGCAATTATCCTGTTTACTCTGCTTGGTAGTCTCAAGACTCACGCGATCTCCCAGGGAAGTTCAAACGTCCAGTTCCTCGGGAACTACAACAACTATTCAGCAACCCTCTACAACGATTGTTGGGGATACACAGCACCTGACGGGAGAGAGTATGCTTTACTCGGTGTGAGAAGCGGAACGAGCATTATCGACATTACCAATGCTCCCACGCTCACAGAAGTGACTTTCATTCCAAGCCCGCTGACAGCCTGGAAGGATATCAAAACGTACAAAAACTATGCATATGTCGTCACCGACGGCGCAGGGGTGGGTCTCCAGGTCATCGATCTTTCACCGTTGCCAAACGCTCCGGTACTCGTCAAAACCGATTCCACAATTTTCAAAACGTCGCACAATATCTACATTGATACGGCGCGAGCCCTCTTATACATTGAAGGACTTGCTTCAGCGCCGGTGAGGGTATGGAGTCTTTCCGACCCCGCAAACCCTGTCCAGGTGTCAACCTTTGGCCCCTTGAACCAATCAGTTCATGATATTTACGCCCGAGGAAACCGAGCATATGTCTCAGAGGGGTCGACTGGTTCATACTCAATTTGGGATGTTTCGGATTCCTCTGCTCCTGTGGTACTCAAGAGGTTCTATACACCTTTCCGAGGATACGCACACAACGCATGGCTTTCGGATGACGGTAACTTTTTGATGACCACAGAAGAAACACCTGGGCAAACTGTAAAACTCTTCGATATCAGCGATCTCGATTCGGCGAAATTGAAGGGCGAATATCTTGCTCCCATGGGACTAGCCCACAACACGCACATAAAGGGGCGATACGCCTATATCTCTCATTATAAGGATGGACTACGGATTGTGGACATTCTTAATCCCGACAGTCCTACTGAGGTCGGTTACTATAACACATATGTAGGCGGGCTTTCAGGCGATTTTCATGGAGATTGGGGGGCATTTCCTTTCTTCAATTCAGGAAAGGTGCTCGCTTCTGACATCGAAGCAGGGCTCTTTGTCATTTATTTTGCCGGGTCGGTAATCACGAATGTAGAGTCGTCCGTCAACCCTCCAACGTCGAACTCGCTTGGCCAGAATTTCCCGAATCCGTTTAATCCGAGAACGGCTATAGATTTCGAGCTACGAAAAGAGACATATGTGAGGATAGCGCTTTTCAACGCGTTGGGGCAAGAGATTCGCACGCTCGCCGAAGGCGTGTACTCAGGAGGTAAGCATCGGATTCAGGTGGACGCTGGACGGTTATCCGCAGGAGTGTATTTTTACACCCTCAGGACAGGCGATTTTACAGCAACGCGAAAAATGGTAATCGTGAAATAAGCCTTGTGTGCGCCAATCTTTCCTGACCGCCAATCTTACTTGTCCGCAGTTTTTGTGGCGGAATGGCGGTATTGACGCACAGTGCTAAGTGCCGTAATGAATGCGACAATCCAGGCCATTCACCAGTTGATTTTGCTCGGCGTTTCCCTTCCTTCGTTCCACAATGCGCTTGTGTGTTTGTCGCACAGCCCGATAGGATACTTGGCGTTAAACAGCTCGGTCATTTTTTGCGGGCACCACTCACGCGCTTTTTTCTTCGTGTCGACGCAAATCGTATCCTGGACGATTCCGTCAGGCCTGTTAAAATATTCGACTGGCAGGTCTAAATCCGGGTTCTCATATGTTTGCTGGAAGAATTTGCCGATGATGGGCGCTGCCGCTCTGCCGCCCTGACCGTCTGATGTGCCGAATTTGATTCGTCCATCGTCGAAACCGACCCAGACGCCGGCAACAACCTGGGGCGTGAAGCCTACAAACCACGCGTCGCCATAGTCATTGGTTGTGCCTGTTTTTCCCGCAGCAGGCAAATAAAAATATCTTCGTATTGCTGTCCCCGTGCCTTCGTTGACGGCTCCTTCCATAAGGTTTGTCATGAGGTAAGCCGTTTCCTTGCTCAGCACTTCTCTTTTTTCCGGACGGTTTTCTTCAATGACATTTCCGTCTTTGTCTTCAATGCGCAGGATGGAGATTGGCTCGACATGAACACCCTCGTTTGGAAATACACAGTACGATGAGGTCAGTTCCAATGGCGAAACTTCAACTGAACCCAGGGCGATGGATTCGTATGCCGGGATTCGTGACCTGATGCCCATGCGCTTCGCATACTGGGCAACCTGCTTTGCAGGAGCGATTTCGAGGATTGCCCGGACAGTCACAAGATTGATCGATTTTTTGAGCGCTTCCCGAAGCGTGTATTTCCCGCCAATGGACAAATCGTAATTCGAGGGAGTCCAGCGAGTGCCGTCGGGCATGGGAATCGTTACCGGCTGGTTCAACAGCTCGTAGCATGCGGGATAGCCATTGTCGAGCGCAACGGTGTAAACAAAAGGTTTGAATGCCGACCCCGGCTGTCGGCGAATCTGCGTGACGTGATTCAACCCGTACTTGAACGACCGGAAGTTCTTACCGCCCACCATTGCAAGAACATGGCCGTTGTGAGGGTTGATGGCAACAAAGCCGACTTCTATTGTTTTTGCAAGTTGCTTCACGGTGTCGATGAGGGCAGAATCGGCGCGCATCACCTGCAACAGGCTATCGCGGCTTTCGTGTGTTTTCAGCTTCTTGTATTGTTCGGATTCCTTGATGGTTTTGTCGATGTTGTCTTTCAAGATTTCAGGATATCTCTTCCAGTTCCATGCCGAATCGAAAGCAGTCTGAAAATAGTTGAGGTGATCCTCGATTGCCTGTATAGCGTGTTTTTGCATCCGGCTGTCGATCGTTGTGTAGACGCGAAGTCCGTCACGGAGAGCGTCGAACCCGTATTGTTGCTGCTTCCGGACAAGTTCCCTCCTGATCATTTCAACGAAGTGCGGCGCGATCCCCGTCCGGTATTCCGCTTCCGGCTCTTTAATAACCGGAACTTCCGCTCGAATGAGCTCGGCTGATTCGGCCGTCACGAGGCCGTCTTTCACCATCTGGCCGATGACAATGTCCCTGCGGTTCATCGCACGGTCCAAGTGGTTGAGAGGGTCGTAGTAAGACGGACCTTTCAGTATTCCGATGAGAAGCGTGTATTCTGCCGGTTCAAGTTTCGAAGCAGGTTTGCCGAAGTATGTTTGTGCCGCGGCTTCGATCCCATATGCCTGGCGGCCAAAGTAACTCACGTTCAGATACAATTCGAGGATCTCGTCCTTCGTGAAGTTGCGTTCGATTTGAATTGACGAAAGGAGTTCTCGAAATTTTCGAGTTATCTTGTCAAAGACATGACGGTCCGGCTTCAGATACAAATTGCGTGAAAGTTGCTGCGTAATCGTGCTGGCGCCCTCCCGAAGGCTAAAGGAGAGAATGTTTTTCACCGCAGCCTTCAACACGCGTTCGAGGTGTATTCCCCAGTGGTTGTAGTACTGTTTGTCCTCTGTTGCAATGAGAGCCTCGACGAGGCCCCGGGGGAGCTGATTGAGCGAAACGCGGGTTCGATTCTTGTAAAAAAGCTGGTCAAGTATTTCCCCATCCTCCGCTATGATCTTCGTCGCAAGCTCTGGCTGGGGATTTTCGAGTTTCTCGAGTGACGGCATCCCGGAGACAACGTGGAAGGTGAACGCGATGCCGAGAATGGCAAGAGCAACGGTGAGAATGATGACAACGTTACGACGGTCTTTGAAAAATCCGCGCCCTTGTTGCAGGAGGCTTTGACGGTACAGCGGGTCGTTAAAATAACGATTCATCTTTTCGGAGCTGTAATTCTCTTTTGCCATAGTCCTTTTATCAACACCTTGTGAGCCTTGAACCGTTCCCGATTCCTATCGTGGACGCGGGCTCCATTTTTTTAATTCCAGTTTCTTGCCGTCAAATACAGCGTAGGTGTTTTCAGAAATCCAATCCCCAAGGTTCACATACACTCCGTTGCCAATCTTGCGAAACTGAGGCAGGTGGTTGTGCCCCATAACGACATAGTCGAATCCCTCGCCAATTTTTTGCCCTGCGTGGTGGATCATGTCTCCCTCCTCGAGAGGACGCTTGCTCGTATGCTGCCGGCTCTTTCGGGAGGACCAGCGTGCGATCGCTCCCGCGATGTCGGGATGCACCAGCGAAAACAAAAACATGTTCACTCTGTTGCGGAGAATGCTTTTCAGAATTTTGTAGCCCGTATCGTTTTTGAGCAGGCCATCGCCATGATGGATAAGGAAGCGTTTCCCGCGGATAACCCGCTCTATCGGTTCAAGAAAAACCTGCATGCCGAGTTCGTCTCGAAAATATCCCTTCAGCCAAAAATCGTGATTGCCGGCGAGGAACGAAACCCTTACGCCAGCATCGCGAAGTTCAGCGATCTTCGAGAAAAGACGAAAATACCCTTTTGGGACGACGGACTTGTATTCAAACCAGAAATCAAACAAATCGCCGACGATGAACAGCTGCTCTGCGTCTTGTAGTACCAATGAGAGAAAATCGACGACCCTTTGTTCTTTCTCGCGTTCCTCTTCTCTCGAACCCAGGCCCAGGTGAGCGTCGGAAAAAAAGTACGTTTTGCGTCTTGATGCGCGGCGGGATGAGGCCATCAATGGATTCGAATCTCTGTCTTAGATAGGGAAAAAAAGAGGGAAATGCAAGATTGGTTTCTGCGCGGCGGGAGAGGAAAACGTTACTGTCAGTGGTTATTCGTCGCAAGCGGGAGCGTGACCGTGAACGTACTCCCTTTTCTTTCCCGACTCGTCACTTCGATTGTGCCGTGATGCGACTCGACAATCCATTTGGCAATGGACAGTCCAAGCCCGCTCCCGGAATGTTCGCCGTCCCGTGTATGATCTCCGCGATAAAATCGGTCGAAGATCTTGCCGAGGTCTTTGCGGCGTATCCCCATGCCGGTGTCCTGGACACGGATGACGGCGTTTCCGTTGTTCCGATGAACGGAAAAACCGATGCTGCCATTCTGCGGCGTGTATTTGACGGCATTGTCGACCAGGTTTAGAAACAGCTGACGCAATCTCGTGGCATCGCCGTTGACGCTAATCTGGTCAAGCGGCCCGACGGTCACAGAAATGCTTTTGCGTTCGGCAAGCAACCGGGCATCCGTTACAATCTGTTCAATAATTTGCGTCAGCGAGATTTCCTGGAAATTGAACACTGGCGTTCCTGAATCCGATTTCACAAGGGACATGAGGCTTTCCACGATGTTGGAAAGACGCACGAGCTCATCGTGGATACTCTCGAGGAGCGTCCTTGTTTGCTCATTCAGCTTTTGACCTCGGAGTGCAACCTCAATTTCACCGCGCATGATCGTCAGGGGAGTGCGGAGCTCGTGCGAGGCATCTGCTGAAAACTGCCGAACCTGAGAAAACGAAGCTTGGAGGCGGCCAATCATGTCGTTGAACTGGGCGGTGAGCCTGCCGATTTCGTCGTCGACGTTATAAGCGGGTAAACGCCGGCTGAGATTCTGCGCTGTGATCTCCCGCGCTGCCCGGGTAAGGGCGTCAACCGGTTTCAAGGATTTATGCGCCAGAAACCACCCTCCGATAATTGACAGCAGCAGGGCAATGGGAGCGATAATCGCAAAGTTGGCGAAGAGACTGTCCAGCACTTCGGTAACAGGCTCCAGAGGAAATGCCACGAAAATCTTGACGTAATCGTTCTGCATGACCGCCAGGCGCAAAAACTGGAGCTCGGGGATTTGAACGGTCTCGACATGGACATTCCCGTACGGGATATCGTCAAATGTGATTTGCGATTTGGCGAGGTTCGGCGACTTGTACAGCAGGTCGTTATTTCTGTCCAGGATCTGAATGAAATGACGCCGCGGCGTGAGCAGGGTGTGGTTCCACATCTCGTCAACCTCGGCACGCTCTTCAGCCGCTTTCAACTCCTCTTCCGTCGCTTTCAATTCCGCTTCCGTCGGAGTTGACGTCGAGGCGGATTTTTTCAGTTCCTGCAGTTCACGGACGGCTGCGCGTTTAAGACGGACTTTTTTCGCTTTCGGCTCAATGAATTCGTTGACCCATTTCACCTCACTATGGAGCGAGCGGTCGAGGTTTTCAATTAGAACCTGTCGGGTGACGAAATACGATATGGCTCCGAAGGCGAGCAGCGTGGCGCCAAGCCACGCGGTATACCAGAGGGTCAGTCTGGTTCGAATGGAATGAAAAAAAGTCATCGTTTTGCCGCAGCACTGTTCTTGTCCGAGATGAAATAGCCTTTTCCCCGCTCTGTGTGGATAAGTTTTGTTTCAGCGCCCTGGTCGATTTTTTTTCGCAGGTGGTTGATGTAGACATCGACAATGTTCGTTCCGGGGTCAAAATTGAGTCCCCACACTTCCTTGGCGAGCTGGTCACGCGTGACAAGCCGCCCCAGTTTGCGCATCAAGAATTCCAGTAACGTGTACTCCCGCGTGGTTAACTCGATGTGCCTTCCTTTGCGTATTGCCTTCCGGGATAAGGTATCGAGTTCGAGGTCGGCGGCCTTTAAAACTCTTTTCGCTTCCGATCCGCGTCGGAGGAGCGAACGTACACGTGCAAGAAGTTCGTCAAAAGCGAACGGCTTTGTCAGATAATCATCGGCGCCGGTGTCGAGCCCTTTGATGATATCTTCGGTCCCACTGCGCGCAGTGAGCATCAACACCGGAACTTTGATGCCGTCATGGCGCAACGAGTTGAGGATGTCGAAGCCGTTTTTCTTCGGAAGGAGAACATCGAGGATGACAAGGTCAAACTGTTCGCCGGTCGCTTTGTGTTCGCCCGTTTGTCCGTCAGCAGCAACGTCGACTTCATAACCCTCCGCCTCGAGGCCTTGCCGAATGAACCGCGCGACCTTCAACTCATCTTCTACCAACAGAATTCTCATACGCTCATCGTTCGGAAATGGTTCGACCAATTCGCCAATTCGCCAATTCGAAAGTACTCGATTATCAAATCACAGTCAAATCAATGTGTGTACTCTGGAAACACAGGTTTGTTTTGAATCACATTCTTTATTTCCCTATATTTTTGCGAATGACGACCTCGACGTTCCCCACAAAAACGACGCTGCTGTTTGTCGCAATTCTTTTCTCCGGCTGTTTTCAAACGATTGCCATTCGGACCATGGCCGGCATTATGGACTATGGTTTTGAGGCTTTCAATGAAGAATCCGACACCGAGCTCGCACGGGAGGCGCTGGGGGCAAATCTGAAACTCATCGAGGCGCTCATAAAAGGCGACCCGGAGAATGAAAAGCTCTTGCTCTTTGCGGCTCAAGGCTACAACGCCTACTCGCTCGCGTTCGTCGAGGACGACAGCCTCGAAAGGGCCAGGTCGTTGTATCTTCGTGCGCGTGATTTTGCGTTGAGGATTCTGGGCCAAAAGGACGGATTCCGTTCTGGCATGAATGGGGACTTTGAAACTTTTTCAAAATCTGTGGGTTCTTTATCTCGGGAGGATGTGCCGGCGGCGTTCTGGGCTGCATTTGCATGGGGAAGTTATGTCAATATTACGCGCACTGACCCCGATGCTCTGATCGATCTCCCGAAGGTGGAAGCACTCATGGGTTTCGTCAGGACAAACGACTCGACGTACTATCATGGAGGCGCCTTGCTGTTTTTCGGGAGCATAGAAGGCAGCCTGCCTCCGGCGTTGGGTGGTAAGCCGGAAAAAGCCAGGGATTATTTCGAACGCTGTCTTGCTGTCAACAAAGGGAAGTTTTTGATGACCCAGGTGTTCTATGCAAAAACATACGCAGTTCAAGTGCAGGATCAGGAATTGTATGAATCTCTCCTGAAAAAAGTGATAGAAGCGCCTTCGGATATCCTCCCGGCTGCCACGTTTCCGAATGCGGTGGCAAAACAAAAGGCTCAACGGCTGTTGGCAAACACAAATGAATATTTTTGACGAATGGAAAAGAAATTGAAATTCTTGAGAACTATACTGTGGCTGATGTCGAGCGCTTGTACCTTGGCATGGTCACAGGAGTTTACGGTCAAATTTGCCACCGTGGCGCCCGAAGGAACGGCGTGGATTAATGTGATGCGTGAATATGATGCTGCCGTGCGAAAAGAAAGCGGCGGGCGCATGGGGTTTAAGATTTACTTTGGAGGTTCACAGGGAACAGAGCAGCAGTACCTGAGAAAGGTGAAAATCGGGCAAATCCATTCAGTGGGAGTGACGGGGGTTGGCATGGGTGAAGTAGCTCCCTCTGTTCGTGTTTTGGAGGCGCCGTTTCTCGTACAAAACGCACGGGAGACAGATTATCTTCTGGAACGATTTGGCAAAGAGTTTGAAAAGGCGTTTGAGGATGGCGGGTACGTCCTTTTGGGCATGACGGACGTTGGCTTTGTTTATGTGTTTACCAAAACGGAAATCCGAAAGCCGGACGACCTGAAGTCGATAAGAATCTGGACATGGGAAGGAGATGCCATGCCTGAGATTGCTTTCAAAATGCTGGGGATTAACCCAATTGCCCTGTCGCTCGACAATGTTCGGACTTCGCTCCAGACGGGACTCATTGATGCGTTCTACACGTCGCCGCTTGCTGCCATCAGCCTGCAATGGCATACACAGGCGAAATATGTCATCGACGTGCCGCTGACGAACGCCGCTGGAGCCGTGCTTATTTCAAAAAAATACTTTGACGGCTTACCAAAAGACCTGCAGGAAATCCTCCTGAGAAATGGACGGCTGTATATGAGCAAACTGACCAAGCTCAGCCGGGAGGACAATCAAAAATCCCTGGAGACTCTCAGGAAATCCGGGATGAAGTTCCTGACAGTCGACCCCAAAGACCTCGCCCATTACCTTGAAACCGGCAGAAAAGCGCGAAGAATGCTTGTTGGTAAACTCTATTCTGAAGAGTTATTGAACAATGTGGAAAGTGCTCTTGCAGAATTCCGGAAGAACAACAAAGCCGCTCAATGAGTTTTCTGCGAAAGTTTGACGCCTTCCTCAATAAAGCCGAAGGGGTTCTCCTCGTCCTCTTTCTTTCAGCCATGATTCTCATGGCATTTCTCCAGGTTGTGCTGCGGAATGGTTTCAACAGCACCATCATCTGGGTCGATATCCTTCTGAGACATCTCGTCCTGTGGATCGGGTTTCTTGGTGCAGCGCTCGCCACAAGCAACGACCGTCACATCTCTATTGACGCTTTCACCAGATTCATCAGGCCGAAAGCTCGCCTGCTCGTTGGTGTGTTCACGCATCTTTTTGCTGTGGTGACTTGCTACTTTCTTTTCCGCGCGTCGGTTGTTTTTGTGCAGAACGAGCTTTCGGTAAACGCCACGCTCTATCATGACATTCCTGCATGGTACTCGGAAATCATCATTCCGTCCGGTTTTGCGTTGCTCATGATTCATTTCCTGGTGCGGGCTCTCCTCAATGTGCGTTCCTTTATGGAGAAGGAGAGCGCTTCGTGAATGTATGGTTCGTTGTCGCACTTATTAGTCTTCTGGCCTTGCTTGGTGCACCGCTGTTTGCCGTCATCGGCGCGTTTGCGTTGTACGCTTTTGCCTCGGCGGATATCGACAGCTCTGCCGTCATCATCAACCTGTATTCCATTGCCGAAAACCCGGTTTTGATTGCGATACCGTTGTTCACGTTTGCCGGATATGTTCTGGCGGAGAGCAACTCGCCGAAACGTCTCGTGCACGTGGCCCAGGCGATTTTTGGGTGGATGCCCGGTGGCCTCGCGATTGTCGTTCTTGTTGCCTGTGCATTTTTTACGGCTTTTACGGGAGCTTCAGGAGTTACGATCGTAGCCCTGGGAGGCCTTCTCTATCCTGTTTTGTTGAAAGAGAAATACCCCGAACAGTTCTCTCTTGGACTGGTGACGGCATCGGGGAGTATAGGGCTGCTGTTTCCGCCGAGCCTGCCCATCATTCTGTACGGCGTCATCTCAAAAGCTGAAATTGACAAGCTTTTTCTGGCCGGCCTTTTCCCTGGAATTCTTCTGATTGCATTTTTATCCGTGTATAGCGTCGGCGTAAGTGTGTCGGCAAAGGTCCCGCGGGTTTCCTTTGGCTATCAGAATATCATCTCTGCTGTAAAGGGAGCGGCGTGGGAGATTCCGCTGCCGCTCATCATCATCGGAGGGATCTATGGAGGCGTGTTCACCGCAACGGAAGCCGCTGCGGTCACCGCGTTTTACGTCCTTGTGGTGGAGGTCTTCATTTATAAAGACCTTAAGCTGTTTACCGATGTGCCGCGGGTCATGAAAGAAAGCATGCTGCTCGTCGGGGCGATCCTTGCCATTGTGGGAACGGCACTGGGGTTGACGAACTATTTGATCGACGCGGAAGTCCCGCAGAAACTTTTTGAAGTCGTGAAGGCAAATGTCACAAGCCAGGTGACGTTCCTTCTTATCCTCAACGGTTTTCTGATTATCGTCGGGATGATGATGGATATTTTTTCGGCGATCCTCGTTGTCGTCCCTCTCATTCTCCCCGTGGCGATGCAGTTTGAGGTCGACCCGATTCATCTGGGCATCATATTCCTGACAAACCTCGAAATCGGTTATCTCACGCCTCCCGTGGGATTAAACCTTTTCCTTTCCGGCTTGCGGTTTCATAAACCCATTCTGCACATTACGCGGTCGGTGCTCATCTTCATCGTGCTGGAGCTCATCGCGTTGATGGTGATAACGTACGTCCCGGAACTGAGCTTGTTCATCGTAAATGCTGCGAATTGAGGACCGCCATGAATTTTCATCACATCTTACATAAGGAGCGTCTACCATGATTTCAAAAAAAGTACTGGATGCAATCAACGAGCAAGTTACGCATGAATTTTTTTCCTCATACCAGTATCTCTCCATGTCTGCGTACTTTCAGAGCACAAATCTCCCGGGCTTTGCGAATTGGATGATGATCCAGAGCCAGGAAGAATACGGCCACGCATTAAAACTCTACAAGCACATCATCGAGCGGGGAGGAAAAGTGGAGCTTGAAGCCATCGCCAAGCCAAAGATGGACTACAGGAGCCCTCTTGATGTTATGAAGAAAGTGTTGGAGCATGAGCAGAAGGTCACTTCGCTCATTCATGGCCTGTATGAGCTGGCCATCAAGGAAAAAGACTACCCGGCTCAGGTAATGTTGCAGTGGTTTATTGAAGAGCAGGTTGAGGAAGAAAAGAGCGCCAACGAGGTTATTCACTTGTTGAAGCAGGTGGGCGACGCTCCCGCGGGCTTGATCATGCTGGATCGTCAGCTGGCGGCACGAAAAGCGGAGTGAACCGATCAGCGTGTGGTCAGGGCGCCATCTGCCTTCCCGACACCACGCGCCGTTGACCGGCTGAATATCACATACCGCCAAAATATCAGCCCGAAGGCAACGTCGAGAATCATTCCCGGCAAGAGAAAGACAACCAACGCTTTCGGCGGGTCGTGAAGGAACAGCGAAGAAACGAAGATGCCTCCCATGGCAAGTTTTGCCCACGCCAGGAGTTTGATCACGCCTCTGTTGCCGTGAAGGTCACGAGCCGCCATCCACTGCATGCAGCCAAAAAAGAAAACAGACATCAGGTTGAACTGGATGAACACCGGGTAACGGGGCGGCTCGATGCCGATGATCGTGTGGAGCCACGGTGTGAGGATGAAGAGAGAGCCCGCGATGGCAAAATTCCATCCGCTCCCGATAAAGAACAAGGCTTTATAGATCTTGTAAGATTCCATGAAACTTCCCCCTTCATTAGTTCTCTTGATGTGAAACCCATCCGGACAATTCGGCCGTTACAGCAGATTCCGGATGTGGTTCATCGGTTTTCTTTTTCGAGCTTCTCGATGGCCTTTTGCTTTTCCTGAGCCCTTTTGTAATATTCGAGGGTTGCCTGGTGTTGAGGCTGGATAAGGAGGGCTTTGTCCCACGATTCGATCGCCGCTTTGTAGTGTTCCTTTACGTAGAACTGCAGACCGGTTTTGAAATATTTATCGAGCTCAGGCTGAAGCGCCTCGCGGGTTTTCTCATACAACGTCTTCGCATCCAGATGTTTTTCGTCGCGCTGCAGGACTTCTGAAAAAATACTCAGTGCCTCAAAATAGTTTCTTTCGTTGAATGCGGTTTTACCGCGCTCCACTATTTCGTCCAGCCGGCGTACTCGTATGGTCTCAATCCCGGTGCGAGCCCGCGCATTCCTTGGTTCGGAGGCCAGGACGCGTTCAAATTCGCGCTGAGCATCGTCAAGCTGGTTGCGCTCGAGGAACGATTTGGCTCGCGTAAGGCTTGCCTGCGCCGAGTATTTCAGCAGCACCGCAAGGTCCTCCAAACGTGGGCTGATGGTTTCATTGTCCGGGTCGATTTCAAGCGCCTGTTCGTACAGCAGTTGTGCCCGCTCGTAGTTTTTCTTGTCCATGAGGCTGTCGCCCGTCGCAATAAGCTGCTTCACGTATGCCTGCGTTCGTGACCTGACTGCGGTCCAGAGAGTCTGAGCCTCCGCATGGTGCGGATCCATCCTGAGGATTTGGGCATACCTTTTTTCAGCTTCGACGTCGTTTCCCTTGCTCTCCAGATTCTTTCCTTCTTCGAGGTTTTTGGCTGAATGTTCCTCCAGCGAAACGGTAGCCTGATCCGCCAGTGAGCGCGCGGGGAAAAAAGCTTCGTCGTATTGAAGGGCTGTCAACAACGAGCGGCGGGCTTCAGAATACCGTTGTTCGTTGTAGGCTTTCACGCCGAGGTCGTAGTGCCTTGCCCTCTGTTCCACGGCGGGCTCGCCGATGCGGAAGTTGAACGAAAGAGATACACCTTCTTTGCCCGCCGCAAACTCAGCCTGGACATACTGGAAAGGAACGGACACGCCCGCGAAAATTTTCTTGAATGATTCTGTCCCGAGTTGCAGAGAGAACCACGAGAAGGGAAAGACTTCCGCACCAAGGAGGCCGAGTGGTTCGTCACCTTGTAAAAAGGAAGCTTGAATGCGCAGCCGGTTTCGGATGGGCCAGTATGCCGCCCCCGCACTCAAGCCGAGTTGTTCGGGCCTGGCGCCGGGTTTCAGATTTGCGACAGTCAACCCGCCATGAAAACCGGAATTCTGTGAAGTGGAATCCGGAAGATGGACCGAGACCCCAAAGGCAAGAGAAACACTCGGGTTTGCATCGGGGTTGATGTTGACGGCTGTCCCTACCCCGTGCTGCCCAAGAAAAATTCCGCTGTAGCCCACGCTGTACTGCGTCGTTGAAGAAAGCCGGGCTATTCCTGCCGCGAACGTCCCTACGTAAGGTTCAAAATGCGTACCGGTCATCGACGAGAGGTTGGACCACCGGTTTGTCGTGAGAAAGAACTCCGACTGGTGAATGCGCCCCAACTCGGCGGGGTTGCGGTACAGCGCAGAAGCACGAGGATACCACATAACGGACGAGCCGCCAAGCGCATAATCTCTGCTGCCGGTGATTTGAGAGAAAGCGGAGAGGGGGATCAGAATGGGCAGCAGGAGGGCGGCTGCTGTCCGCTGAGCGTCATGAGAGAGAATACGAAATCTCATGTACAGGGACTCGATCTTGTTTACCCTTGATAGCGATTTTTCCTTCAGATTTTACTTTGAATTCGCCGTTCAGGCGTTTGATAAAATCCTCGTTCGCAAGAATCTGCTTCGGTCCCGCTATCCCGCAGAGCCGGGAAGCGAGGTTGACTGTATCGCCGATGGCCGTGTAATCCATGCGGTCGTGAGAACCAATGCTGCCGAGAACGGCAACGCCCGTAGCGAGGCCAATGCCGATTTCCAGGACAATTTCCTGGTTCTTTTCTCTTTGCTTGTTCATCTTGGCGACGCTGCGTTGAAGTTCCACAGCGGCGGTCACAGCATTATGCACCATTTTGTCGCCGGTGAAGATGCTCATAATCCCGTCTCCAAGGAATTTATCGACGATTCCTTTGTGGTCGTGGATCACGCGCGTCTGCAGGTCAAGGTAATGGTTCAAAGTCTCGACAACTTCTTCAGGCCATTTGCTTTCAGAGACGGACGTAAAGTTTCGGATGTCCGTAAACATGGCAGTGATGACGCGGCGCGTTCCGCCCAGAGTGGCTTCTTTGCCTCCGGACAAGAGTTGCACCGTTGAGCGGGAGACAAATTTCTGCATTTCCATTTTCTCGCGCAACTGCATGACCATGTAGTTAAATTCTTTCGCCAGGCTTCCGACCTCATCTTTGATCCGTGTAATAACGGTGACCTTGAGGTTCCCCGCACCGACTTTACGCGCCGCATCCGACAGGACAATAATAATGCGGACGAGTTTCTTTGAAACGACATAGACGATGAGAATTGCCAGACAGGAGACCGCGAGGCTCGTAAGGACAATCTGACGCCTCATTTCCTCGATCGGGGTAAGGAGGACAGCCTTGGAAAAACTCACAGAACAGCCGCCGAGAAAGATTCGCCGTTTGTTGAAGGTGTAGACAGCCTGAACAAATCTGTAGTGCGTGGGAGTCTCGACCAGCAGAGCGGAGTCTGCACGGCTGATTTCATCGAACCGCTGCGCTGTAATCGTGCGCTCGACATTTTCCATTTCCGCGTGTGCTATGATTTTGCCAAAGCGGTCGACGACGGCGAGCGACTCCATTCCGTGAACTCTTCGTCTCAGAAAATTATTGATGTAATCCTGAATGCTCACCTGTTCATTCAGAAG